>PEUR01000127.1 GCA_002780675.1 Gallionellales bacterium CG03_land_8_20_14_0_80_55_15
CCCCCGTTATTATTCGTACTGAGTCCAAAGTTTATCCAAATAAAGTAAATAACTATGCCGATGTTATTACACGAAGCAAGTCTGAAAAGACAGTCCATCTTTGATGCGCTATTTCGCAATCTGACCCGTATCGCCGCTTTCGGCGTACTCATTTTGCTTGCAGCCATCATTACCTCGCTGGTGCTGGGCAGTATGCCCGCGATCAAGACCTTTGGTTTTGGCTTTCTGATCAGTCCTGAATGGGATCCGGTCAACGATCAATTCGGTGCGCTGATTCCTATCGTCGGCACACTCATCACCTCCTTTATCGCCCTGCTCATCGCCATTCCGGTGAGTTTCGGTATTGCGATCTTCCTGACCGAGCTTTCCCCGCGCGTGTTGCGCCGCCCGCTCGGTGTGGCGATTGAACTGCTGGCGGGGATTCCCAGCATCATCTACGGCATGTGGGGTCTGTTCGTGTTCGCGCCGCTGTTCGCCGACCATGTTGAACCCTGGCTCAACGAGCATGTCGGCACGCTGCCGTACATCGGCCCTTTCTTCTCCGGCCCGCCGATGGGTATCGGCATCCTGACGGCCAGCATCATTCTGGCCATCATGGTCATCCCCTTTATCGCCTCGGTCATGCGCGACGTGTTTGATGTCGTGCCTGCCATGCTCAAGGAATCGGCTTACGGCCTCGGCTCAACCACCTGGGAAGTCATGCTGCACATCGTCCTGCCTTACACCAAAATCGGTGTGGCGGGCGGCATCATGTTGGGACTGGGGCGGGCGCTGGGCGAAACCATGGCAGTCACTTTCGTGATCGGCAACGCCCACGAACTGAGTAAATCCCTGCTCAATCCGGGCAACAGTATTTCCTCGGCACTGGCCAACGAATTCACCGAAGCCTTTGGCGAGCTCTACACCGCCTCGCTGATTGAACTCGGCCTGATCCTGTTCTTTATCACCTTTGTGGTGTTATCAATCTCGCGCTACATGCTCTACAAACTGAGCAAACGCGAAGGAAAGGCAGCGTAATCATCATGCTCAATCTTTATACACGCCGCCGCTTCACCAACGCTTTGGGCTTGACTGTTTCGGTACTCGCCATGGCCTTCGGCCTGTTCTGGCTGTGCTGGATTTTATGGACTTTGCTCGATCACGGTTTGCCCGCCCTCACCTCCGATGTGTTCACAAAAATGACCCCCCCGCCTGGCAGTTCGGGCGGGCTATGGAATGCCATCTTTGGTAGTTTGATGATGACCGTAGGCGGCACGTTGCTCGGCACGCCGATCGGCATTCTGGCGGGCACTTATCTGGCCGAATTTGGTGAACGTGGCTGGCTGGCTCCCGTCACCCGCTTTATCAATGACATTCTGCTATCCGCGCCTTCCATCGTCATCGGCCTGTTTGTCTATGAAGTTTATGTCGTCCACGTCAAACACTTTTCCGGTTGGGCGGGCACGCTGGCGCTGGCCATCATCGTGATCCCGATTGTCATCCGCACCACCGAGAACATGTTGCGACTGGTGCCCTCCACCTTGCGCGAAGCGGCCGCCGCCCTCGGTGCACCGCAATGGAAAATCATCAACTTCGTCACGCTACGCGCCGCTCGCGCCGGCATTATCACCGGCGTGATGCTGGCCATCGCGCGTATCAGTGGCGAAACTGCGCCGCTACTGTTCACCTCGCTGAACAACCAGTTCTGGAGCAGCGACATGGATCAACCGATGGCCAACCTGCCCGTCGTTATCTTCCAGTTCGCCATGAGCCCCTACGAAGACTGGCAAAGTCTGGCCTGGGCAGGTGCCTTGCTGATTACCTTCAGTGTGCTGACACTCAATATCCTGGCGCGTGTGCTGTTCCGTCAAAACGCCTCATCTCATTAACAAGGCCTAGCAATGAACGCTGAAAATATCGTCAAACCAAAAGTTACCACGCCAAGAGTCATCGTCAAAGACCTCAACTTTTATTACGGCAAGGCGCAAGCCCTGAATAACATCAATCTGGACATCGCCGACAAGAAGGTCACCGCCTTCATCGGCCCGTCCGGTTGTGGCAAATCCACCTTGCTGCGGACTTTCAACCGCATGTATGAGCTTTACCCCAAGCAAAAAGCGACCGGTTCCATCATGCTGGACGGAAACAATATTCTTGATAAAAATCAAGACCTTAATAAGCTGCGCGCTAAAGTCGGCATGGTTTTCCAAAAGCCAACTCCGTTCCCGATGTCCATCCATGACAACATCGCGTTCGGGGTCAAGTTGTACCAAAACCTGAATAAAAATGACATGGCAGAGCGCGTCGAATGGGCGTTGAAAAAAGCCGCGCTGTGGGATGAAGTGAAGGACAAGCTGACACAAAGCGGGATGGGGCTTTCCGGGGGTCAGCAACAGCGCCTGTGCATTGCACGCGCGATTGCGGTCAAACCGGAAATTTTGCTGCTGGACGAGCCCACCTCCGCACTCGACCCTATTTCCACCGCCCATATCGAAAAGCTGATTGATGAGCTGAAAGAAGACTTCACCATCGTCATCGTCACCCACAATATGCAACAAGCCGCGCGGGTGTCCGATTACACCGCCTACATGTATCTGGGCGACCTGATGGAATTTGGCGAAACCAGCACCGTATTCACCAATCCGCTACGCAAGGAAACGGAAGACTATATAACGGGGCGCTTCGGCTAAATCGCCCGACGCATCATCAAACACCCCGCAATGAAAAAGCCCGGCGAACCGGGCTTTTTCATTGCGTGCAGACAACCGGCTATTAACTCTTAACGGCGATCCTCATTATCACGATAGCGCCTGTCCTGCTCACGATATTGGCGATTGTCTTCGTTTTGATACGGGTAATCCTGTCGGTCATAGCGGTTTTTTCGCACCGCCGGTTGCCTTGCGGGCGGTTGCGACTCGGCAATCAAACTTACTCCGACGCGCACCGAGTTACCGGGATCATAGGGCAAGGTCGTGGTGACATCGCGACCATTGTAACGATAAGTCACGTTATAGCCTTTGATGACCTCGCGGCTATTTTCCACGTCACGGCAACGCTCTACCTGCTGAGAACCTGGCTGGTCTGGATTGGCGACGCGATCGCCGATCAACACCCCAGCCACACCGCCCGCAGCGGTAGCGGCTTTTTTACCTGAACCGCCGCCCACCTGACTACCGAGCAATGCGCCCGCCAGACCGCCGACGATACTGCCTGTCATGGAACGGTTGGGGTCTGGATTGGACACCCTATCCCCCACCACCGCACCTGCCACCGCGCCCACCCCCGTAGCCGCTGTACTACCGCTACCGCCGCCGACCTGACTGCCCAGCAGCCCCCCCGCGACACCCCCCACCACCGAACCGGTCATGGAACGTTCACGAGGCGTGCCCTGCACCGTTTCTGTCCAGCATTCGCGGCGCGGTTCATTGACCCGTTCATAAATTGGCGTGCTGGAAATAACCCGTGCGTTATCCACAAAATCAGCCGCATAGACATGTCCGAACAAAGATGCGAGGCTCAACGCGATTAAACTTTTCTTCATTTTCAAGCTCCTAAAGTGACCGAATTTTCATGACCGGATTATGACTAGTCTTTTACTTAAGCGTTCAAAAAAAATTGTTGCGAATTGTAATTTAGCCCGTGTTGACGAAAACAAGGCGAGGCGTGGCTGATCAAGGATTGGGCGAAGCAGCGACTCAATTTACGCGCCGCTGATGGCGAAAAAATTGGATAAGGCCGGGCAGGAAGGA
>PEUR01000086.1 GCA_002780675.1 Gallionellales bacterium CG03_land_8_20_14_0_80_55_15
TCGCGCTGGGTGTTGTAACGGTCTATGTATAAGCCGTTAAAGAAAATATCGGAATAATCCTGGCTGCGTCCGCCGTGCAAGGTGACATTCCAATGCTCGACGGGTGCAAATTTAAGCGCACCGCCCAATACCTGCTGGAGGGATTTGGCCTGATTTCCGGCGAAAATACTGCCATCGGTTTGCACGGTGCTGTCAGCCTGTAGCACGTTCAAGTCCGCCGATATGCCATTGTCGAAACGATAGCCGCCGTGCAAACCCAGCGAAGTCGCATGATACCCATCCTTGTCTGGTTCATTCACATAACACCCAGCTACCAGAGTGCCGCGACAGGCATTGAAGCCAGTGGTATTTTGCTGATTGACTTTCGCGTTAAACCAGCCCTGTTCACCGCCGCCAGTTAACCCGACAGCCGTGTTATAGGTGCCGTAACTGCCCGCCGTAAAACTGGCGCTCGGCGTTAACGCGCCGCCGCCCTTGCGGGTAAAAATCTGGATCACGCCGCCGATGGCTTCCGAGCCGTACAAACTGGCACGAGGCCCCCTCACGATTTCGATACGCTCGATTTGCGCCACCGGAATATCCTGAAACGAAGCTGTGCCTAACGTTGCCGAACCGATCTTGATGCCGTCCACCCGCACCAATACATGGTCGGCGTTAGTGCCGCGCAGAAACACCGAAGTGGCCTTGCCCGCACCGCCGTTGTTGCTGAGCGTCAAGCCTGGAACGCCGCGCAACACGTCCTGCACGGACTGCGCTTGCAGACGATCCATATCCTGACGGGTGATGACAGAAACGGATGCCAGCGTGGCATCGGCAGATTGCGCGGTGCGCGTGGCCGTCACGACAACTTCGTCGAGAGTTTGTGTATAAGCGGGGAGAGAAATCGCACCGGACAGCGCGATAAAAATTAGCTTTTGTTGCATTTTGTTTTCCTGATTAAAGCGCCGAGCGACCCCGCTGGCGCGTTATAAAATCAGAAAATGCTAGGACAAACGACAAGATGGCAGAAAGATTCCACCGTCCATGCGCCTCCCGCAGCATTTCCCGAGCGATGCTTCAGGGCCGGTATCCGGGCTCGCAAGTTTTGATTTGCCGCCTTCCCATGCTGATGCACAGTGGCCTGATGACAAATCCGCACTCACTTACCGTTGCGGGGGCAGCGCAGGTATTACACCTGCTTCCCGTTTAACTGCGTGATGAAAACCACGCAGCACCTCAAAGCGGCGCGCACTTTAACACATGCAAGTCGCCGCACCAAATCACCACTGACAAAACGCTTGCATAATCCTGTCTTAGCGTTTGACTTTTCAGCACTTTTCAAATTATCCTAAGCACATGGAAAACGAACTCATCTCTCTGGAAAACAAACTCGCGCAACTGATCAAGGCTTACGGCGAGTTGCACACAGAAAACCACCAGCTACGCCAGGAACTGGCGCACGTCCACAGCGACAACCGGCTATGCAACGACAAGATAGACAGCGCAAAAACCCGTCTTGAAAAGTTGCTGACCTCCTTACCTGAAGGGCAATCATGAGCGGCAAGACCAACACCCTGGATGTCACGATACTGGATCGTGAATTGCGCGTCGCTTGTCCAGAAGAGGAGCGCGAAGAGCTGCGCGATGCGGTCGCCTATCTGAACCGAAAAATGGTCGAAATCCGTGACACCGGAAAAATTGTCAATGTCGAACGGATTGCCATCATGGCGGCGCTCAATATCAGCCATGAACTGCTTTGCATGAAACTTGGGCGCGGCGTTGACCTGGGTAGCTTTACGCGTAGAATGACTGCCATGCAGACAGCCATAGATCAAACGCTGGCCGAGCAAGACAAGTTGTTTTAACGTAGCCCGTGTTCCCGAATTTAGCGTTTTATACGTTTGATCCAAGTTTTCCCCTGCGGTGTTCGACAGACTCATATATTCTTTGAACCAAGTATCTTAACAGGTTGCAACTCACACGCCGCTGTTGTGAACGTCCCTCGTGGATGATCCTGATGCGGCAGAGAAGTGACCCTCTTGAACCCTACGGTTCGAGATGCTGGGTCAACGGCACAGGCGGGGGTTCTATTTCAGTGCGACCGAAAGGTCGCACTTTTACTTTGCCGGTCACCTACCCAGCCAGTGTTTGTGCATTATCCTGAAAACAGCAGATATTCGGCTGTAAATTCGTGTCATTCAATCCTGCATAGCATTATCTGACCCTTTGCCTTGTACCGAGGTTTGACGTGCGCGATAGATGCGCGTAGATTATGCGCATCCCCCATGAGAATACAGTCATGAATACCGTCGCTTTTAACAGTGCTGCTGCCAAAAAATCGGCTAATCTCAGCATCAACGCTGAGCTATTGCAGCAAGCCAAACAGCTCAATATCAATCTTTCGCAGACATTGGAATTACAATTGATCGAACTTGTCCGTCAAGCGAAGCAAAGCCAGTGGCTGGCAGAAAACCGGGCTGCGTTGGATGATTACAACCGCCGAATCGAATTAAATGGCCCGTTCAGCGACGGGTTGCGAAGTTTTTAATGGCACAGTTCGATGTGTATCTCAATCCGAATAGCTCAACCAGACAAGCCATTCCTTATCTGCTGGATGTTCAGGCTGACTTGCTGGATAGCTTGACAACACGCGTTGTCGTGCCGCTGCTACGAGCTGAAATAATGGGATTATCGGCCAGCAAGCTCAATCCAAAGTTCACGATCAATAATACCGTGGTGGTGGTGTCCAGCGCCGAACTGGCTGGCGTTTCTATTCGCAGCCTCGGTGAAAAAGTCGCCTCTCTAAAAGCGCAGCGCGACGAGATCATCGCCGCGCTGGATTTGCTGTTTACCGGGATTTAATTTACGTTATATTTGATTTATATACCAATAAATCAAATAGTTACGATAAATATTTCCGAATACCCTCTCCGTTAGTCAGACCGCACCCCCACCCAGATGATGTGCCGGTTGCCGCGCCGCGCCTGGTGCGAGCCAACACGCTGTTGTGTCACCGCAAAACCCGCTTTGCTCATGCGCTGGGTAAACGCCGGATCAGCACTGGCTGACCAGACGGTCAGCACGCCGCCCGGCCTGAGCGCATCAAAGGCGGTCTTCAGGCCGCGCGAACTGTACAGCGCGTCATTGTCATCCGATGTGAAGGCGGCAGGTCCGTTGTCAACGTCCAGCATGATGGCATCGAAACCGTTTTTGTGTTCTCGCATCACCAGACCGACATCCTGCTCCAGCACCGCGACACGCTCATCGCTGAGCGGAAAATTGGCAAGCTTGCCCAGATAATCCCGATTCCAGCGCACCACCGCAGGTATCAATTCCGACACGGTCACCCGCGCTTGGGGTGCTGCACACGCCAGCACAGCGGTCAGCGTAAACCCCATGCCCAGCCCGCCCACCAGTAAGCGGGGATCAGTTCGCCCACGGATATGCTCACAAGCCAGCTCCGCCAGCATCGCTTCGGAATGGTGGGCGCGACTGTTCATCAGTTCGCCCGCCTTATCCACGCGAATCGAAAACTCATCACCGCGCCGGTAAAGCCGCAGGGTAGCACCGCACTCGGTTACAGTATCGAGCAACTTAAAGGGGATCATAGCCATTTCCTTGGGCTCAAGTAGCCGTTGTAGCCCGCGTAGGGCGGAACGCTTGCGGTTCCGCCAAATAAGTTTGATCGTGGCGGAACGCCCCACTGGGTA
>PEUR01000160.1 GCA_002780675.1 Gallionellales bacterium CG03_land_8_20_14_0_80_55_15
ACACCGCTTTCAATTCCTGGCCAATTCCAGTGTTTCCGATTCGCTCATGTCAAACAGCACGAAGAAACCATCGGCATTGATGAGAAAATCCTCGGCGCGGCGGGTTTCCGGGTCTATCAGGAGGTATTCCCTGAGGCTGGACAGGCGGCGGTAAAGTGCGAATTTCTGGCTGCGGTCGTAGGATTGTGTAGAGGGCGACAGCATCTCGACAATCAGCGTCGGCGCGCGAAATATCATCTCGGTCTGCAAATCCTGGCGGTCGCAGGTGACGAAAATATCGGGATACAGCACGGTGTCGTCGGCGATCTGGATTTTCATGGATTCGGAAAAACCTGACAAGGTGTCCCTGCCAACTGGTTGCCGAGATGCATCACCAGATTGGCGGTCACACACCCGTGCAATCTTCTGCAGTCTGTCATGGCGAACACTTTGTCGCGGTAAAATTCATGCCGCTCCGGTTGTTTGTTTCCCCATTCCAGATAAGCGGGCAGGCTAGGTTGCTGATCTGGCAGTGCCATGACGGTTTCTTTTTTTGATTCGGATTGGTTGCACCGGGCAATCTTACCGCAAAGGTATTCTTTTTCTGAAAGAAAAAATCAGGGAGTTAGAAATCCAGCATCCTGCGCGACAACAGGGTTTGCATGTTGCGCCGTCCGTCGGCGATCAGGTAGATGAATACCTGTTTGGCTATCACCCGATAGAGGATACGGTAGGGTTTGAAATGCGCTTGGCGGTATTCGCGGATGCCGAGGGCGGCAAGTTCTTTGGGGTATGAGCCGCGTTCCGGGAAGGTGGATAAAGTTGCGACGACTTCCAGCAGGCTGTCCAGTACGTAGTCCGCATTTTGCGGGCTGTCGTGGTCACAGATGTAGTCGTGGATGCCTTCCAGATCGCGCTCGGCACTACGGGTGAGCAATACTTCGTAGTTCATGCAGCAGCGGCCTTTTTTGTTCTCAGGCGATGCGCAATATTTGTCAGGGGGGTGACTTTGCCCGCTTCAATTTCCTGGTTTCCCAGCGCCAGAATCTTCAGCAGTGCCAATGTTTCCTGGGTATTTTCATAACTGGCGATGTCCTGAATGACTGCTTTGGCTTCGCCGTTTTGCGTGATGAGATACGGTTCGCGCCGCTCGGCTAACTGTAGCAGTACTTCGGCAGCATTTGCCTTGAAGTAGCTAATCGGCTTGATATTGGCTGGGCGCATGATTGGCTCCTTGAATTTTGTCGAACCGAATATAGTCTTTAAATGGTCTTGTGGCAATCCGATCCAAAGAAAATTCAGAAATAAAAAAGGCGACCCGAAGGTCGCCTTTCGTGAGGACTACTGCAACTAAGAATTAGTCTTTTTCGCCGCTGAACGCCATCAACAGGCTGAGCAGATTGACGAAGATGTTATAGATGTCCAGATACAGTCCCATCGTCGCCATCACATAGTTGGTTTCGCCGCCGTTGATGATCTGGCTCACGTCATACAGGATGTAGGCGGAGAAGATCAGTACGGCAATCGCGGAAATTACCAGCGACATCACAGGCACTTGGAAGAAGAGGTTCGCCAGGGAAGCGATGACCAGCATGATCAGACCGATGAACAGAAATTTGCCCATGAAGCCGAAATCCTTCTTGGTCACGGTGGCGTAGCTTGCCAGACTGAAGAAAATCAGCCCTGTGCCGCCCGCCGCCATGCCGACCAGTTGCGCGCCGTTTTTCAGGTGCAGCGCGGCTTGCAGGATGGGGCCCAGGAACACGCCTGCGACGAAAGTGAAGGCCAGCAGCGCGACGATGCCCCACACGCTGTTGCGCAGTGCGGTGACGGCGAACAGCAGACCCATCATCGCGCCGAACATCAGCAGCGAACCCATGATCGGGTGTTCGGCCATGAACGAGAAATTGATGGAGGTGCCAATGAACGCGCCGATGACGGTGGGGATCATGGTCATTGCCAGCATCATGTATGTGTTGCGCAACACCTTGTGTTGTTCGGTGGCGACGCTACCTAGGGAGGTAGCGATTGGGTTCGGGAATTGCATGAGAGGACTCCTAAAAGTTAAGCAGATTATTCAACAACGGGGCTGAGACTATCGAACTATCGTGAAAGTTGCAATCTTCACAGCATTATTCTGTGGGAAGAGGGGTGCATCGTTCGATTGGCAGCAGGCTATCCGGCGAATTTTCGGCGGACTTCCGGTTTGGCAATCCTGCGTTTGCCCGTACAATACCGCTCGCCATGATCGCCTACCTCATCCGCCGCACCCTTTATGCCCTCCCGATTTTGATCGGGGTGAATCTGCTCACCTTCGCGCTGTTCTTTGTGGTGAATACGCCGGACGATATGGCGCGGATGCAGTTGGGCATCAAGCGCGTCACGCCGGAGGCTATCGAGAAATGGAAGCAGCAGCGCGGTTATGACAAGCCTTTGTTTATAAACAGATTATCTTCTGGTTCGGATAAATTGACGGATACGATTTTCTGGCAGAAATCCGCCAGCATGTTCGTGCTGGACTTTGGTTTTTCCGACGACGGGCGCAGTATTAGCCGCGAAATCGCGCAACGCATGATGCCGAGCCTGGCGATTGCGTTGCCGACTTTTCTGTTAGGTCTGGTCATTTATGTCAGTTTTGCCCTGTTGATGACCTTGTTTCGCGCCACCGCGCTGGACATGGCGGGGGTGGCGTTGTGCGTGCTGCTGATGTCGGTCTCCAGTTTGTTTTACATCATCGGCGGGCAGTTCGTGGTCAGTAAACTGTGGCATCTCGTGCCGATTTCTGGCTATGACGGCGGCCTGGGCGGTTTCAAGTTCGTGGTGTTGCCCGTCGTCATCGGCGTGGTCGGCGGCATCGGGTCGAGTAGTCGCTGGTATCGCACTATTTTTCTGGAGGAAATCGGCAAGGATTATGTGCGCACCGCGCGCGCCAAAGGTTTGTCCGAGCTGACCGTGCTGTTCCGCCATCTGCTGAAAAACGCGATGATTCCGATTCTGACCGGCGTGGTAGTCGTGATCCCGCTGCTGTTCATGGGCAGCTTGTTGACCGAATCGTTCTTCGGCATTCCGGGCTTGGGTAGCTACACCATAGACGCGATCAACGCGCAGGATTTTTCCGTCGTGCGGGCGATGGTTTTCCTGGGGTCGCTGCTGTATGTCATCGGGCTGATTTTGACCGACATTTCCTATACGATGGTGGATCCTCGGGTGCGCCTCTCATGAATTTTATGCCCGTTGTTTTGTGGAGCGATGCGCTGGTGTTCCTGTTGCTGGCGGCGGGTGTCGTGGTGGCTTGGTATGTGCGTCGCCACGAGCATCTGTTATTGCCGTGGCGGCGCGTCGGGCAGAGCGGCGTGGCGGTGGTGTCGCTGCTGGTGCTGGCGCTTTTTCTGCTGGTGGGCGGGCTGGACACGCTGCATTATCGGCCAGCCCTGAGCGATAAAAATGGCGGTGAAACGGTCTATTCGCCGGAAGTGTTGAGCGTGTTTGACAAGCTGGTCGAACCGCTGCGCCTGCATAGCGAAAAGACCTATTCCGCGCCGCTGGCGCTGACGCTGTATGCCAAAGAGAGTTTCACCGACGCGCAAGGCCGTCTGGTGCGCGATTATCCGAGGCTGCAATACGGCGGGGCGCATCTGGCCTACCCGTCGCAGCGGGACGGCGATGTTCTGACGCGGGCGGCGGTCGGCGCATTGGCAGGATTGCTGCTGGCCGGTTTGTCGTACGCTGCGTGGGCGCGTCTTTCGCC
>PEUR01000157.1 GCA_002780675.1 Gallionellales bacterium CG03_land_8_20_14_0_80_55_15
ATAACATCGCGCGCGACGGATTCCACGCTGCCATAGCCATCCGCCAACCCCATTTCCACGCCAACCTGACCATTCCAGACCAACCCGCTGAAGGTGTCCGGCGTTTCCTTGAGACGCTTGCCGCGCCCCTGTCTGACCACACTGATGAACTGCTGGTGTATTTGCGCCAGCATCTGTTTGGCGTATTCCTGCTGGTCCGGGCGAACGGCAGAATAGGGATCCATAAAGCCCTTGTTGCTCCCTGCGGTCACCAGACGGCGTTCCACGCCCAGCTTTTCCATTGTGCCGGTAAAGCCGAAGCCGTCCATCAGCACGCCGATGGAACCGATTAAACTGGCCTTGTCCACATAAATTTTGTCGGCGGCAGCGGCCACGTAATAGCCGCCGGAAGCACAAATATCATCAACCACCACATACAAGGGAATTGCCGGATACTTGGCGCGCAAACGGCGGATTTCATCGTTAATCTGCCCTGCCTGCACCGGACTGCCGCCGGGACTGTTGATACGCAGAATCACGCCTTGCGTGCCCTTATCCGCAAAAGCATCCTGCAAGCTGGGAATCAGATTGTCCGCGCTCGCCGCGCTATCTGCCGCAATCACGCCCTGCATATCCACCAGCGCGGCATGCTTGCCGTCAGTCAGCGAAGATTCGCTCTTGTCCAACCAGCCCGTAAAGGCAAGCAGTACGGCAAACAAAAAGCCCAGGGTCATCAGCCGAAAGAATATATTCCAGCGCCGTGTGCGGCGCTGTTCCTGAAGTGCGGACATCGCCAATTTTTCCAGCACATCGCGTTCCCAATTCTGTTCTGACATTTTATTCCTTAATATTCAAAGTATTATGCGTTATCTCTAAACCAGAGACGCAGTTGTGCAAAATTTTCTACCAGTGCCAACGGTTGCAGTTCCCGCAACTGCGCTGCCGGATGCGCGCCGTGACCCATCGCCACCCCATCCACTCCGGCGTTTTGCGCCAATTGCAGGTCGTGAGTGGTATCGCCCACCATCAGGGTGCGCTCGGGCTTGACACCCAACTCGTCCATCAGTTCAAACAACATGGCCGGATTCGGCTTGGAAAAAGTCTGCTCCGCCGTGCGCGTGGCATGAAAATAGTGCCTCAGCCCGCATGAATCAAGCGCCCTTTGCAGCCCTGCGGTGTTTTTGCCCGTCGCCACGCCCAGCGCATAACCTGCATCAAAGAGTTCGGCTATCGTCTCGCGCGCGCCCTCAAACAAGGGAATCGCGGCATCTTGCGACAAGAAATGATAGCGGTAGCGCGCCACCAACGGCTCATACATCGCTTCCGGCGCATCCGGCACGGCATAGCGCAATGCCTGCACCAGACTTAGACCGATCACATGGCGCGCAGCTTCATCGTCAGGCACGGTCAAATCGAGGTCGCGACAAGCCGCTTGAATAGAACCGGCAATAATCGCCGTGGAATCCATTACCGTGCCATCCCAGTCGAACACAATCAAATCGTAGCGTTTGCCCATCGTCCCTAAAACCGCAAAAAATCAAGCGGGGCATCTTACCACTTAAGCAGCCAATACCGAATAGCGGGCAAACAATGACCGTGGCTCGTATAATGCGCGCCCCTTCACTGTTGTTTTGTTTCATGAAACTGATTTATTTTCTGGATCTGATGGCCGTCGCCGTTTGCGCCATCACCGCCACACTGGAAGCGCGCCGCCGCGAACTCGACCTGTTCGGCGTGATCGTCATCGCCATCATCTCCGGCATCGGCGGCGGCACGGTGCGAGACATCCTGCTCGGTCGCCTGCCGGTTTACTGGATACATGACCCAATTTACGTTGTGACCGGCATTGTGGCGAGTACATTTACCTTCTTTCTCGGTCGCCACTTAAAAAGATTGCCGAAAAACTTTTTTCTGATCCCGGACGCTTTCGGGCTGGCACTGTTCACCGTTATCGGCACCAGTGTCGCACTCAAACTGGACGCACCCTGGCTGATTGCGGCGCTGATGGGGGTCATCACCGGCGTGTTTGGCGGCGTAATACGCGATATTTTATGTAACGAAGTACCGCTCATTTTTCGCACCGACATTTACGCAACAGCCTCTCTTTTCGGCGCTATCTTTATGATTATATTGGATAATGTAACCACAAATCACAATCTTGCCATCGTTTTAGCGATGCTGCTCATCATCACCATCAGACTGGCGGCAATACGCTGGCATATCCACCTGCCACGCCTGAGCTCTGACATTCAACGTATTGAAAACACCCATGAAAACCAAACACACTAGCCAATATCTGCTCTATTGCCGCCCCGGTTTTGAGGCGGACTGTTCACAGGAAGCGCAGATTCAAGCGCGCTCGCAACGCCCCGTCATCGCTGAACAGGAGAACATCCATGCCGATTGCGGCTATGTCGTGGTCACACTGAACGAGCAAAAACTGAGCTACCGCGAACTGATTTTTGCGCGCCAGTTGATACGCCTGCACCAGACTATAGACTCGCTTTCCGAGCGCGACCGTCTGACCCCGATCATCACCGCCATCAATGCCCTGCCCGGCCACTTTAGCGCATTGTGGCTGGAAGTCCCCGACACCAACGACGGCAAAACCCTGTCCGCCTTCACCCGCCGCTTCCAGCCCTTGCTGGAAGAAGCCTTGCGCAAACAGGGCCGCTTGCAGGAAGAAGACAAATCCCTGCCACGCCTGCACCTGTTTTTTCCCGACAAATCTTCGGCCATGATCGGCACCAGCGATCCGCGCAACAGCGCGTCTGCGGTGATGGGCATCGTGCGCCAGTCCATGCCCAGCGAGGCACCCAGCCGCTCGACACTGAAGCTGGCGGAAGCCATCGAGGTATTTCTCGACAAGAGCGAGCAGACCAGGCTGTTGCGGCAAGGCATGACGGCGGTGGATCTGGGTGCCGCACCCGGCGGCTGGACCTGGCAAATGGTCAGGCGCGGCATCCGCGTCGCGGCGGTGGACAACGGGCCGATGAAAGGCGTGCTGGCGAAGCACCCGCTGGTCGAACATCTCAAACAGGACGGCTTCAAGTTCGCGCCCCGCAAAGCCGTGGACTGGCTGATCTGCGACATGGTGGAAAAACCCGCCAGGGTTGCCGAACTGATCGGCAACTGGTTTGCCAACGGCTGGTGCAAACACGCCATCTTTAACCTGAAACTACCGATGAAACAACGCGTTGCTGCGTTGGATAGCGCGTTGGGAGGAATTCGCACCCGACTGGACGAAGAAGGTATCAACTACAAACTCGCCGCCAAACAGCTCTACCACGACCGGGAAGAAATCACCGTATTTCTGAGTAAAACCAAAAATCGCTAGATCACTGCACGGGTAATGAGGCAGATTGAGCCATGATCCATCAGGGCGACTGACCTGCACCGTACCGCCCGCCCAAGAATACGGGTCAACCCCCGCCGCATCGTCTGACAAGGGCTATATGTCTGGCAAGGGTGGTAACGTAATGGCACCCGCCGCACCCGCGCAAAGGCCACATCAGGAATAGGAATTGCCGGGCATGATGGGTACGCTTTGCTCCACCCATCCTAGGAGTCTGTCGGACTTGAAGAATCGTAGCGAAAAGGTTTAAGCAGGCAAAGCCGCAAAGCGGCTGCTCGCAAAAT
>PEUR01000194.1 GCA_002780675.1 Gallionellales bacterium CG03_land_8_20_14_0_80_55_15
ATTCGCCTGGACGGCGCATATTTGCGAGCCGCCGCTGTGCGGCTTGCCTGCTTGACCCACTTCACCGCTTTCTTGGTCAATAGAACCACTATTGAACTGCGAAACCAGCAAAATCTGCCCTCGCCCAGCTAAATTTTGCGAGCAGCCGCTTTGCGGCTTTGCCTGCTTAAACCTTTTCGCTACGATTCTTCAAGTCCGACAGACTCCTGGGTTTGTTATGTGTACCCAATAAATCTAAGTTCTGATTGTCTTGCGACACGTTTGGGAACACGGCAATACTGTGCTTATATGAGACGCTATGCAGTAGAAAGACATGACAAAGCCGCATGGTTAGCGGCTTTAGGTGGGTTTGTGCGATGGTGTGAGACGGGCTAAAACATCATTCAAGGTTTTGAATTTGTTCGCGCATTTGCTCGATGAGAATTTTCATTTCCATTGCGCTGCGCGAGACTTCGGCATCCACTGATTTTGAGCCCAGCGTGTTGGCTTCGCGGTTGAGCTCCTGCATCAGGAAATCCAGCCGTTTGCCCACCGCACCGCCCTTGACAAGGATGCGGCGCATCTCGGTCAGGTGGCTTTCGAGCCGCGATAACTCTTCATCTACGTCTATCTTGCTGGCAAACAGCGTAATTTCCTGACGGATGCGCTCATCCTCCGCGCCTTGCAGGGCATCGCGCAGCCGGTGGATTAGCTTAAATTCATAAGCGGCGATAGCGGCGGGGACATGGGGCATCACGCCCAGGCGTAGCGCTTCAATTTTTTCCACGCGCACTAACAGGAATTCCTTGAGTTTTTCGCCTTCACGGGCGCGCGAGGCTGAGAATTCCTGCAAGACTGTTTGCAGCAAGCCCAATAAAGTGTCGCGTAATTCGTCGGCGCTGGCCGTCGGAGTCTGCAAAATCCCATCCCAGTTCAACACCTCGGCGACGCTTAACGTGCGCGCATTCGGCAGGGCGGTTTGCACTTCATCGTTCCAGCAGGCGAGCTGTTGAAGCAGGTTGTGATTCAGTGTTGCGCCACTTTGCGCGCCACGCGCCGCGTAGTTGATGCGGCATTCAACCTTGCCGCGTTGCAGTTGCGCAGTAATCGTTTCGCGCAGAGGGGTCTCGAAACCGCGCAATTCATCGGGCATACGCAACTGTAGATCCAGATAGCGATGGTTGACGGCGCGCAGTTCCAGTGTCAACGAACCTGCGCTGAAGTCTGCGCTGGCATGGGCGTATCCGGTCATGCTTAAAATCATGATGGGGCTTTCGGGTTAATGGTATGAAGAAAAGACTGTGCTGAAGCGGCGCATTATATTACGATTGCGCCCCATGAATTTCTCAATACATCAGGCGAGCCACATCGGCAACCGAAAATATAATCAGGACAGGGTCGCCTACGCCTACAACAAGGATGCGTTATTGCTGGTGCTGGCGGACGGCATGGGTGGGCATTTGCACGGTGAAGTCGCAGCGGGTCTGGTTATGGATACCTTCGTTACGGAGTTTTCCCTTCAAACGCACATTGATGATCCTTCCGGTTTTTTATCGGACACTATGCTGCGTGCGCACCAGCGCATCATGGCGCTTCCCCATCACGATGAAGGTAATTTTCCCGGCACGACTTGCGTTGCCGCGCTGATTCAGGGGGGTGAAATCTACTGGGGACATGCGGGCGACTCGCGGCTTTACTTGCTGCGCAATGGTAAGGTGTCAGCCAGAACACTGGATCATTCCATGGTGCAAATGTGGCTGGAACTGGGCGTGATTGATGAACAAGAGGCGCGCACCCATCCCAAGCGCAACCAGATTACCAATTGTCTGGGCGGTGTAGAAGACCTGTTCAGTATGGAATCCGCTACACCCGTCAAGCTGCTGCCAGGTGACGTGGTGGTGCTGTGCAGCGATGGTTTGTGCGGGCCGATTGTAGACAAGGAAATGATCGCGGCTTTTTCATCAGAACCTGTTGGTGCGGCACTGGACAAGCTGATTGCCAGCGCCCTTTCCCTTGAAAATGGGCGGGCAGACAATGTTACCGGCCTTGCCATGCGCTGGGAAAATGGCGCGATCGCGCATGACACTAACGAAACCGTCTGCCACGTCCTGGGAATCCCCTAAAACCACTCACCACTCACTACTCACTACTCACTACTCACTACTCACTACTCACTACTCACTACTCACCACTGAATCTATGCGCCCAAGTCAAAGACAAGCCAATCAATTGCGCGAAATACGCATTACCCGCCACTACACCAAACACGCCGAAGGCTCGGTGCTGATCGAATGTGGCGACACCAAAGTCATCTGCACCGCCAGCGTCGAAGAACGCGTGCCGCCGCATAAAAAAGGGAGCGGGGAAGGCTGGGTCACGGCGGAGTACGGCATGTTGCCGCGTTCCACCGGCAGCCGTATGCAGCGCGAAGCCGCCCGAGGCAAACAATCCGGGCGCACGCAGGAGATTCAGCGGCTCATAGGGCGTAGTCTGCGCGCCGTAGTGGATCTCGGCAAACTCGGCGAGCGCACCATCCAGATTGATTGCGACGTGATTCAGGCCGACGGCGGCACGCGCACCGCCAGCATCACCGGCGCGTATGTCGCCTTGCAGGATGCGGTCACCGGCCTGATAAACAAAGGCCTGGTGCAGGAAAATCCGCTTAGGGATGCTGTCGCCGCCATCTCGGTCGGCATCTATCGCGGGATTCCTGTGCTAGACCTTGATTATATTGAAGATTCCGCCTGCGACACCGATATGAACGTGGTGATGCTGGGTAGCGGTCACTTCGTCGAAGTGCAGGGTACGGCGGAAGGTGCGGCCTTTACCCGTGAAGAAATGGATCAGTTGCTTGAACTGGCACAAGGCGGAATTGCCGAACTGATCGCCTTGCAGCGCGCGGCTTTGGTACAGTAAATAAAAAAGTCGAATCGGTTACGAGGTTTTTTATGGAGTGCGCAGACTTGTCTGCGCTTGAAAAAAGGCGGCGACACGGCACCGCACTCCAATTTTTCGCCCGCAGACGGGATAACTAACGACTTGCACGCTGGCTGCCTAGTCGAATGGCTATCCATGACGGGCTTTAGCCCTTAGCCAGAATTGAGTTGTTTTATCAGTTGTTATATCAGAGGGGTTGGGGTTAGGGATTCTAATTATGAAAAAACTCGTCATCGCTTCAAACAATCCCGGCAAATTGCGCGAATTCCAGCAGATGCTCTCGCCGCTGGGATTCGAGGTCATCACGCAGGCGCAACTCGGCATCGGTGAGGCAGAAGAGCCGCATCACACTTTTGTCGAGAATGCCATCGCCAAGGCGCGGCACGTCAGCCGTGAATCGGGCTTGCCTGCGCTGGCGGATGATTCCGGCATTTGTGTGAACGCGCTGCACGGGCTGCCCGGCGTTATTTCCGCGCGTTTCTCCGGTTTTCCCAAGTCGGATGAACGCAATAACCGCGCCCTGCTGGAAGCGATGAAGCCCCACACCGATCGCCGCGCGCATTACTACTGCGTGCTGGTGCTGATGAACTCGGCGGGCGACCCGCAACCGCTGATCGCCGAAGGTGAGTGGCACGGCGAGATCGCACACCAGGAGCGTGGTGAAGGCGGCTTTGGTTACGACCCGCTGTTCTGGTTGCCCGAACTCGGCAAGATGAGTGCCGAACTCACGCACGACGAAAAACACGCCATCAGCCATCGCGGACGTGCGATGAAGGTGCTGCTGGAAAAATTAAAATCGTAGGGCGCAATCGTTATTGCGCCGGATGAATCAACAGGTGCG
>PEUR01000023.1 GCA_002780675.1 Gallionellales bacterium CG03_land_8_20_14_0_80_55_15
TCGTCGAGGCGATTGAGGCGGCGGGTTATGTGCCGGGTGCGGACGTGGCGATCGCGATGGATCCGGCTTCATCCGAATTTTATAAGGATGGCATGTATCATCTGAAAGCCGATGGGATGGTGCTGACTTCCGCGCAAATTATTGATTTATATGCTAATTGGGTGGACAAATACCCTATCGTCAGCATCGAAGATGGTATGGCGGAAAATGACTGGGACGGCTGGAAGCTGATGACTGAGCGCCTTGGCAAAAACATTCAGATCGTAGGTGATGACGTGTTTGTCACCAATACCAAGATTCTGCGTGAAGGCATCCGTCAGGGCATCGCCAATTCCATTTTGATCAAGGTCAACCAGATCGGCACGTTGACCGAAACCTTTGCAGCCATCGAAATGGCCAAGCGCGCGGGTTACACTTGCGTAATTTCACATCGTTCCGGCGAAACTGAAGACAGCATCATTGCCGATATCGCCGTGGCGACCAATGCGCTGCAAATCAAGTCAGGCTCGGCTTCACGCTCGGATCGTATGGCGAAATACAACCAGTTGTTGCGCATCGAAGAAGAGTTGGGCGATACCGCTTCCTATCCGGGGCGCGATGCTTATTACCAACTGAGCTAGGAGTCTGAGCCGGTAAGTAAACCCTCGCCCCCTGCTTGAGCCGGGGGCGATTTTTTTATCTGACCCCAAGCTGATCATTCATGAGAATCATCACTCTGCTACTGATTGTCCTGCTGGTATGGCTCCAGTACCCGCTCTGGCTGGGTCGTGGGGGCTGGTTGAAGGTCTGGGAGCTGAACCGTCAAGTCGAGGCTCAGCAACAGATCAATCAACAGACCGAGGCGCGTAATGCCTTGCTGGATGCCGAAGTGCGCGATCTCAAACAAGGCACTGCTGCCATAGAAGAGCGTGCCCGCAGCGAGCTGGGGATGATCAAAAACAATGAGATTTTCTTCAGGATTCTGGATGGTGCGGCGAATCAGACTACGGAAGAATTAGCGGTCGCATCGGCGGTCGCAGCGGTTCCTGACAAACGGCCATAAAACGCGAACGCCCGCTTTTTGAGGGACAAAAATTGTCGCGTTGGATAAGACAATCGCAGGGGTATATGGCAATACGCCCCTGCGGGTGCTTACTTGCTCAAACCGGACAATCTTTCCGCCGCACGCACGGTGTTGGCGACCAGCATGGTGATGGTCATGGGGCCCACACCGCCGGGTACGGGGGTAAGGTAACCCGCGACCTGTTTGACGCTGGCAAAATCCACATCGCCGCACAGTTTGCCGTCAGCGGTGCGGTTGATACCCACGTCAATGACGACCGCGCCCGGCTTGACCATGTCGCCGGTGATGAAGTTGGGGCGACCCACCGCCGCGACCAGAATATCAGCATCCCGGGTGTGTTTGGCTAAATCCACCGTTTTCGAGGTGCAGATGGTCACGGTGGCATTCTTGTGCAACAGCAACAGCGCCATCGGCTTGCCGACGATGTTGCTGCGCCCCACGACCACGGCGTGTTTACCCTCGACACGGATGCCGGTTTTTTCCAGCATGACCATGACACCGTAAGGCGTGCAGGAAGGGAAGGGCGTTTCGCCCGTCACCAGCGCGCCGATATTCTTCTCGTGGAAGCCGTCCACATCCTTGTCGGGATTGATCGCCTCGATGACTTTGTGCGCGTTTAGATGTTTGGGCAGCGGCAGTTGCACCAGCAGGCCGTGTATCTTCGGGTCGTGGTTCAGTTCGTCAATTTTGGCGAGCAGGACGGCTTCGCTGGTGTCTTCAGGTAGCTCGACGTGGATCGAATACAGCCCCAGTTCGGCGCAGGCTCTGACTTTTCCGGCAACATACACCTTGGAAGCTGGATCTGAACCCACGATGATGACCGCCATGCCGGGCGTGACCCCGCGCGCTTTCAACGCGTCGGCACGCAGTTTCCATTCGGCGCGAACCTGTTGGGCAATCGCTTTGCCGTCTATGATTTGCGCCGTCATTATTTGTTTGCGTGGGCTTTTTGATAAGCAGCCAGGCCGTTGGTGATTTCCTTATGAGCGGATTCGATCCCTTCCCAGCCGCGTATTTTTACCCATTTGCCGGGTTCGAGCGCTTTGTATAGTTCAAAGAAGTGCTTGACCTGTTCCAGCGTGATTTCCGGCAAGTCCTGGTAAGTTTGCACCTTGTGGTACAGCGGGGTCAGTTTGTCGGTCGGGACGGCGATGATTTTGGCATCGTCTCCCCCTTCGTCGCTCATCATCAATACGCCGACCGGACGGCAGGGGATAATCGCGCCGTGTACGATAGGGAAAGGGGTCACGACCAGCACGTCAACGGGATCGCCGTCGTCGGCGATGGTCTCGGGGATAAAGCCGTAGTTGCAAGGGTAGCGCATCAAGGAGCCGATGAAGCGATCCACCACCAGTACGCCAGAGGTCTTGTCCACTTCGTATTTAACGGGATCGGCATGTTTTGGAATTTCGACGATGACATTGCACTCGTGGGGCAGATTGTTTCCGGGACGGACGTTTAACAGGCTCATAGTGTCTCCTTTGATTTGAGGTTGGGAATTGAGATTAAAAATTGCGGTTGAGAAAAAGTTCGCGCAATTATAAGCGATGCAGGGCGATGTCGCCGAGGTGAATTCAGGTAAAATGCCGCAACTTTAATCAAGGAGAGGGTGATATGACAAAGCAACTTATCGGCAAGATGGTCATCGGTCAATCGGGCGGGCCTACCGCTGTTATCAACCAGTCGCTGGTCGGCGCAGTGTTGGCGGCACGCAAGCAGGCCAATATCACGGGCATACTCGGTGCGCACCACGGTATCGCCGGCATCATGAAGGAAGATTTTATTGATCTCACCACACAAAGCCCGGAGCAGCTTGAGCTGGTCGCGACTACGCCTGCGGCGGCGCTGGGTTCAGTGCGCCTGAAACCCGGCAAGGCGGAATGCGAGAAAGTCTTCGAGGTGTTCAAGAAAAACGACGTGCGCTTTTTCTTCTACATCGGTGGCAACGATTCCGCCGAAACGGCACATATCATCGCCGAGATGGCCAAAGAAGCGAATTACGACTTCTGCACCGTACACATTCCCAAGACCATTGATAACGACCTGAAAGTGACCGACCATTGCCCGGGCTTTGCTTCCGCTGCGCGTTTCGTGGCGTTGGCTTTTATGGGCGATGACCGCGACAACCGCGCCTTGTCCGGCATCAAGGTCAACGTGGTGATGGGGCGCAGTGCCGGATTCCTGACTGCCGCCTCGGCGCTGGCACGTCAGGCCGAAGATGATGGCCCCCATCTGATTTATCTGCCGGAACGCGTGTTTAATGTCGAATCCTTCCAGCAAGACGTGCGCGACACGATGGCTAAATATGGCCGCTGCGTGATCGCCGCATCAGAAGGTATCAGTGACAAAGACGGCAATCCGATTGCCACCAGCGGCGAGCGCGATTCGCACGGCAATATCCAGTTGTCCGGCAGCGGCGCGTTGGGCGATGCGCTGGCAGCCTTGGTCAAAGCCGCTTTCCCGGGGGAAAAAGTGCGCGTGCGTGCCGATACCTTTGGCTACTTGCAACGTTCCTTCCCTTCGATTATTTCCGAAGTGGATGCCCGTGAAGCC
>PEUR01000156.1 GCA_002780675.1 Gallionellales bacterium CG03_land_8_20_14_0_80_55_15
AACCTTGCCCAACGAACGGTTTTGGCTGCACCAAAACGCGCCCCGCAATAAAGGAAACAGGCATGACGAGCTTCAATATCAAGGGTAGTTACTTTTTCAGACCCACCAGCCAATCGTTTGATCACAACGAGCCTTCCAGTGTCAGCATCGTCACGCCCTTGGTGTAACCAACCAGCGGATCGGTAGAGGTACGCTTGCTGTGCTGATACTCAACCCCTGCCCTCAACCAGGTTCTGAAGCCATAAGTGACCCGCGCACCATAATGTTGACGTTTGTCCACACGGGTAGCTGCCTGAAAATTATCCGAACCATCACCGAATGACAGCGTGGAGGTCACATAACTTGTCCAATCATGCATCCAGTTGAAATCTGCGTCTCTGGTCTGCATAAAACTCCCTAAACCACCATATTCATTTGCCCCTTGTTTAAGCGAAGCATCCAAACGCGAATACGTTTTCGGTGCCCAAGTGACTTTCGCATCCCACACCGCAAATGAGCCGGATGGCAACAATCCCGAATCAAATGATTTTTTAGTGGTACCAAACTTGACGCTGCCAGTCGTTTTTGCAGTAGCGTCCCATTTGACCCCTACCATATAACTTTGCTGGGAACTGTCCAAATTTTTCCCCGGCAGAGCAATCACATAATTGAATTTAGAGTGGGATGCCTCGACAAACATCCGGGTTGCCGGAGCGACTCGGTAAAAGAAGGTTCCCGACAAATCCGTCCTGTCATGGTCATAAATCGGGGTAAAACCACTGTTATTACTGTCATAACGCTTGGACATTTTCCCGGCAGCCAATTCAAACTGACCTTGAGCACCTTCAACGCCATAATGCCCCATGGCACTCAATCCAGTTGCGTGCCAAAGCTCCTTGTTTTTGAACAACAAGGCATTACGGGAATCATGCCCCTTGAGATAATCCACCTTCACCAGGGTATTCAGACGGGAAGACCAAACATTATCGGCAAACAAGTCAAAATTATGGTCGTTGTAATTATCTGTTCTGCTGCCTGTATATCGGCCAAACAGCCCGGAATATTTTGCACCATACATCTGCCCGTGAACCGGCAAACCGATAATAACGCTAGGATTCAACAAGGTAAAATTAGTGGAAGTTTTAGCACCGTTACTGAGTCCAACGTTGCTATCCCTGCCAACGGTCAAAGCCAACGCAGGTGTCACGTCAAAAGCCCCCGCTTTGACAGACAAGGGCTCAAATTCAGCAGCAACAGAACTGCCGGTCATCAAAACACCCAGCACAGCAACTGAAATAGCAGAATATTTGCACCACATAACTTTACCCCCCGAATTTAAAAACCAGACACTGACCAGACACTGAATTGACAAAACCAACCACACGTTCACTAGGCACGCGTTCGCCGTATTCTACCCGAAAAAACCAGTGTTTCAACCCCCAAACGAAATAGTCAGGATAAATCTGCTCTCAAGGAAAAGCGTAGGGTGGGCATAAAAACGTGCCCACACCCTCTAGCGTTTCAACCCCCTAAGCAAATAGGGCAACCACAACACAATCAAAAACAACATCGCAGTCGCCGGAATTTGCAAATTAAAATCCACTGCCCCATGGATTAGCAATGATGTAATGCCCATCAAACTGGCAAAAGCCATGCCACGCGCCAACTGATCGTGACTGTGCAACAACAGCCTGACCGAACACCAGACACTATGCGCCACCATCAATACCAGCAACAGAAACCCCGTCAAACCGACCTCACTGGCGAACTCGACAAAATCGTTATGAACATGATCCTGATACCCCTCCCACCCAGAGGGTTGGTAGTGCTGAAAAGTCAAATGAAAAGTACCGCCGCCCGTACCCAGCCAGGGAAAGTCACGCACTATTGGCAAAGCATACCTAGCCGCCTCGCTTCTTTCCTCGACAGAAGCCTCCTGGTGATAAGCCCGAACAACGCCCCCGCTGGCACCGGTCTGAGTATTCTCGGTTTGCATTTTCAAGTTGGTATCTTCGAGCCGCTGTACCACTTTTTCAACACCGACCACCCCGCCGATGATAAATACATCCAGCACAATCAGACTTGTGATAAAAAAAATCGTCGCACGCAGGGTACTTTTTCCTCGTCTGTCCTGAACATGCTGCGTCGCATGTTTTGCAAACAAAATGGTAAACGTGCCCACTATCAGCAAGCTCGCAAAAAAAGCCGCATTCCCCATGCGTGAACGGCTTGCCACCAAGCCCACCACCATAATAATCAACGACAAGCGCAGCAGCGCCTTTTCACTGATCAGCAAGGCCAACCAACCGTGCAGGCGTTGCCGCCAGCTTGCCGCCGCATGACCGTCCAGCTTGGCGATCATAAAGCCTATCCCCACCGCCAGCGTCAATTCCAAATATCCGGCAAAATTATTGGGTGACACAAATGTGCCATGCCCTCTCGGATTCGACATATCCACAAAAAACATTAAAAAACTTGCTCCGCTCGCCATCAGCACGACACCGATCATCGCTTGCAACAGCCCGGAAAACACCACAACTCTGGCCAGCCATTTAACGTGTTGCCGCGCATTGATCAGCGTAAGTGCCAGCCAGCACACAGCCGTCAAAATAACGGCTTTAATCAAATACAATCGCGTCGAATACGGGTCTATCGAGATCGTCGCAAAAGCCCTGTCTTGGCCAGTAAAACCGCGCAACGCGCGCTGATCCAGCGCATCCGTCCAGGCTATCGGCAACGGGACGATCTGTATTGCCAACAACGCCATCCACATCCCCAGCAACAGCAAAGGAATCCTCGCCTTTTGCCATGCCAGCAGCGTCGAACTGGCATTCGTGCAGAAAATATTCCATAACAACAAGCCTCCTGTCAGCAAGCCCAACAGCGCCAAGGCCCATGGGCGATTACTTGCCAATGGCAAGGGCGCATAAACAATCAGCAAAAAAAACGCCCATCGCTGGATGCGACATGAAATCGTAACATCATGATTCATAACAAAATTATTCAATTAAAGCGGGTATCCAGTCAGATATAAATCCCAACAAACCGTCGGGTTGTCTTACCGGAAAAAGCCGGTATCCAGTCAAAACAAAATTCTCCGCAACGCGGAGACAACAACGATACGTTAAACAAAACACTGGATTCCGGCCTGCGCCGGAATGATGGTATCCCCGCTTGTGCCGAGAAACCTGCGACTTGCCATCTGTGCCCTTTAGTCTCTTACAAGTTAAATGATGTCAAAACGTGACAAGACTTTGTCGCGAAATAACACCCCATCCCCACCCCAGCCCTCCCCTTGAAGGGGAGGGAGCCAAGTTTTCCGTCGCAATGCGGCGCGCCTCGATACTGCCCCCAGCCCTCCCCTTGAAGGGGAGGAAGCCAAGTTCTCCGTCGCAATGCGGCGCGCCTCGATACTGCCCCCAGCCCTCCCCTTGAAGGGGAGGGAGCCAAGTTCCTCCCCCTTCAAGGGGGCAAGCGAAGCGCGGGGGCAACTAGGTGGAGGATGAGGTTGTTTGAACTGTTCCATTTTGGTTCCGGCTCGTCCGGTTTAGGGTGTACTGGCCTAGGAGTCTGTCGGACTTAAAGGAAATCTACTGCACTTGTCCTCGGGTGGTGTGGCCGGAGGAATTCGCCTGGACGGCGCATAT
>PEUR01000005.1 GCA_002780675.1 Gallionellales bacterium CG03_land_8_20_14_0_80_55_15
TTCAGGATGAAATTCGTTCGCAAGCAGCGGACGAATTAAATATATGCAACGATGGAAATAAGTTGAAGTCTTTAGCTTTTGTTTACCTTTGCGTCAAAACCATGCTGGATTTGGACGCAGAGGCTGCGTTTGACTGCCTAACAGATGGGGGAGACGATTTTGGTGTGGATGCAATGCATCTCACGGAGGAGGTTGATGGTGAGTTTTCTGTCACCTTGTTTCAAGGAAAATACAAAACTAAACTTGATGGTGACAGCGAGTTTGGTGAAAACGCCATCAACGCACTGATTAACGCGATTCGCCACATTTTCGATCCTGCCGCCGAACTAGGCACGATCAACGAACGTTTGAAAACTAAAGTTGAAACCGCTCGCTCCATGATTCGTGATGGCTATATTCCGCGTGTGCGTGCCATTGCTTGCAATAACGGTAGCAAATGGAACGACAAAGGGCAAGCAGCAATCGAACTCGCTGGTTTTGGTGAGCAAGTTAGTTGGGAACACGTCAATCACGATGTGCTGATTAACATCCTGCAAAAAATCAAGCCCGTGGATGAAACCTTACGCTTGACTGGCAAGGCAATCATTGAAGACATGGATTTCAGCCGTGTGTGCATTGGTCGCATTCAGGTAAGCGAAATCGCCGCGTTGATGAAAACCCATGGAGAAAAGTTGTTGCAACGCAACATCCGCAGTTATTTGGGACTACACGGCAACCGGGTAAATGAAGGCATCCGCACCACTTTGCAATCCGACAAGCCGTCAGATTTTTATTTCTTCAACAATGGACTAACGCTGGTTTGTAACGATTTTTCTTATAACGCGCTGCAAGGTAGTGATTACCAAATCAAAGTAGAAAACCTGCAAATCGTCAATGGTGGGCAGACTTGCATGACCATTTTCAAAACCCAGGAATTGCTCTCCGCACAAGGCAAACAATTACCCTCGTCAGCTCATGTATTGGTGCGTATCTATAAGCTCCCCAAAGACAGCGAAGACATGGTGTTGCAAATCACCCATGCCACCAACAGCCAAAATCCAGTCGATTTGAAAGACCTAAAATCCAACGATGAAAAACAACAACGTTTGCAAACCAGCATCGCAGAGTTAGGTTTTAGCTATCGCCGTAAACGTATGGATACACCGTTAAGAGCCAGCGACATCAGTTCAGGCGTGGCGGCAGAAGCCATTTTGTCGGTGTGGCGAACCGCCCCTCATCAGGCTAAATTTTTGACCCGCGAACATTTTGGCAAGTTATACGACAGCATTTTTAGCGACACGCTTAATGGCTCACAAACCGTCATCGCGGTGTTGCTCTACCGTATCGCCGAAAATCGTCGCAAACGTCCTACCGACAGTGATCCTGCTTTTGTGCGCTATGCCTCTTGCTTTATCGCAATGCAAATGGGTAAACATTTGCTCAGCGCAATGAATATCACTCTAGCCAACTTGGATCACCGTAATTTTGAACAAGCCAAGCAACTCATCGAGACTCAAGCAGAGACATATTTCACGCAAGCCATCACAGACATTCAAACTGCACTAAATGGCTTATATGGCGGGCAGGAAGTTTCATTACAGCAACTCTCTGCCACTTTCAGGCGTGGTGACTTAATTGATCGCTTAGGGGTATCCGCATGATCTATGAGTTGAGCGGCGATATTCTGTTGAGCGGGGCGAAGGCCATCGTGCAGGGTGTCGCGCCCAACGATGACTTTCATCACGGACTGGCCTTGCAACTGCGCGAGCGGATGCCTGCGATGTACAAGGATTTTCGCCACTACTGCCATACCCAACATCCCAAGTCCGGCGGCTTGTGGGCATGGATGAGCAGCGATGGTCGCTACCTCGTCAACCTGTTTACCCAGGATGCCGCTTACGATCCGGGCAGCAAGCCCGGTGCGGCGGCGCTCAACCACGTCAACCATGCCTTGCATGCCCTACACGGCTTTGTCGTCAAGGAAAAGCCCGCCAGCCTGGCGCTTCCTCGTCTCGCCTGCGGCATAAACGGTCTCGATTGGGACGAAGTCAGGCCGCTCATCGAACATCATCTGGGCGACCTCAAAATCCCGGTGTATGTCTATACAAACTATCGAAAAGGCGTTAAAGCCTCTGAACCCCTCTAAAAGGAAAAACATGACTCAATTCAATAATGTCAGCGTCGTCAAAAAAGGCAATGTCTTCTTCGACGGTAAATGCGTCTCACACTCCGTGTTGTTTGCCGATGGCACGCGCAAGACCGTGGGCCTGATTCTGCCCAGCACGCTGACTTTTAACGTCGGCGCACCCGAAGTGATGGAAATCACCGACGGGACTTGCCGCGTCAAAATCGGCAACGAGACTGAATTCACGACTTACGCGGCAGGCAGCCAGTTTTCGGTTCCCGCCAATGGCCGCTTCGTCATCGAAGCCGATGAAGTGGTCAATTACGTTTGCAGTTTCGGTTAAAAAATGCCGGCCTTCCCTCGCAAGCGGAAAGGCCGCAACTCACAGGAGTAAATCATGCCCTCTTTCGATATCGTTTCAGAAGTGAACAAGGAAGAAGTCAAAAATGCGGTCGAACAGGCCAACAAGGAAATCGGCAACCGCTTCGATTTCAAGGGTTCTGACGCGCATGTAGAGCAAGCCGAACTCAAACTGACGGTGTGGGCCGATAACGAATTTCAGCTAGGTCAGGCGCAGGACATTCTCAACAACCGTTTAATCAAGCGCGGCGTGGACATCAAATGTCTGGAAATCAGCGACAAAGTTGAAAAAGTCAGCGGCAACAAAGTCAAACGCAGTTGCGATGTCAAAGTCGGCGTGGAAACCGAACTGGCGAAGAAAATCGTCAAACACATCAAGGACAGCAAGATGAAAGTTCAGGCCAGCATCCAGGGTGACACCGTGCGCATTACCGGCAAGAACCGCGACGATTTGCAGGATGCCATCGCCTTTGTGAAGAAGACCATCACCGATTTTCCCCTGCAATACCAGAACTTCCGCGACTAGGATTGCCCCATGTCCAACCGCATCACGGCCAGCCTGGAATTCTCGTTTCGCGGAGAGACCTTTCACCTGCACAAGGTGTTTGATCTCGACGAGACGCTGGCACAGCACATCGAACTGAGCTCTTTGCACCGGGCGCTCGCCGTGGCGCACGGCATAGACACCTACTCTTACCAGTTCGAGGTCATGCTGGAAGAAGAGATTACCTTCGACCATCCGCAGGGTGACGCGCTTATGTATTGGCAGGACGGCGTGTTTGATTACGCCGCCTATCTGCGCGACCATCAAAACGAGTCCCTGTTCGCCCCGTTGCAGGCGATCGCCTTGCGCGAGATGGGCATCGCTGATTTGGAGCAACATCCTCAACTTAAAAGCGCGCTGTTGCACGCATACCAACTGGGAGCCGAACAATGAGCAAAGTATTGGTGTTATTCGCGGCAGGCAGTGAAGAACTGGAAACAGTCACCATCGTCAACATCCTGCGCCGCGCCGGAATCAGCGTCACGCTGGCGGGTTTGGGCGCAGGCGCGTTGCGCGGCAGCCGCAACATCCAGCTACTGCCCGACACCACGCTGGATGCCGTGCTGCATGACCCATTCGATATGGTAGTGCTGCCCGGCGGATTGCCGGGTGCCACCCATTTGCGTAACGATGCGCGCGTCATCAAAC
>PEUR01000177.1:0-3864 GCA_002780675.1 Gallionellales bacterium CG03_land_8_20_14_0_80_55_15
AATCGGCAAATACAAACTCAAATACCTGAACGATCAGGTCAGTCAAACGAGCGCCGCTGATTTTGAGAAGACTGTGATGGTGCGAGCTGCAGCGGCCCCCGCGCCGTCCTTTGACGACAAGGCGGGCGATACGGGGCACTTCAGGACGATTCAGATCAATCAAAATGCGGGTAGTGCGCAGGCGACCTACCAAAAAGCACTCTCCACAGGTCCGCTCCCCATCCCGCTTCCCGCCATCAAAATGGCGGCGATACAAATTCTGAATGGCCCGAATGCGGGCAAGGAACTTGATCTGTTGAAAAATCTCACTACCCTGGGCAAGCCGGGCGTGCAGGTCGCCGTGTTGACCCGTCGTCCCAACGGTTTTTTTATCACGCATGTTGAAGGAGCTGTTTTCCCTTTTGTGAACGGGCATATCCTGGGCGCACAGCCCTGTCAATTGAATGATCATGACGTAATTGAGCTGGCGGGTGTCAAGATGGAGTTTTATTTCAAAGGCTGATAGCGGGTTGAATCTTGAATAATGCCAGTTTGTCGAGGTTGGTTTAGAACATGAAGAGTGCTTAAACATGAGGCTTAAAGTATTGGGATGCAGCGGCGGGATAGGGGGCAATCTTCACACCACTTCGTTTTTACTCGATCGGGATGTTTTGATAGATGCGGGTAGCGGGGTGAGTGAATTAAGCCTGAGCGAGTTGCGCGAGATTGATCATGTCTTCATCACGCATTCTCATCTGGATCACATTTGCTGTCTGCCTTTTCTGATAGATAGCGTGGGCTGGATGCGCAGCCATCCTTTGACCGTGTACGCAAGCAAAGCTACCCTGGACGCGCTCAAACGGCATATTTTTAATTGGGTCGTTTGGCCGGATTTTACCGAAATTCCCAACGCAGAAAAGCCCGTCATGCGCTTTCGTGAGATTGCTTTGGGTGAGGTGGTTGACCTGCAAGGTCGCAAGATACGTTCTGTTCCCGCTCATCACACGGTTCCGGCGGTCGGTTATCACCTGGATAGCGGGCAGAGCAGTTTGGTGTTCAGTGGCGATACCCATATCAATGACCGTCTGTGGGAAGTAGTGAACCGGATTGAAAACCTCCGCTATCTGCTTATCGAGACCGCTTTCTCGGAAGGTGAAAAAAATCTGGCTGAACTTTCATTGCATTTGTGTCCCAGTTTGCTGGCTGGAGAGCTGGCCAAATTCACGGGCGAGGCAGAAATATTTATCACGCATTTGAAGCCCGGCGAGGTTGAGATGACCATGCGTGAAATCGAATCTTGTGTGGGTGCGCTGAATCCACAAATGTTACTTAATAATCAAGAGTTTGAATTTTAGTGGGCGGGTCATGCAGGGCGGTTATGGGCAGGGTGCCGGGATTTGACGGGTGCATCCCGGATGAACGGTGTGCGTGCTATCGAGTGGCGAGACAGGAGCAGAAATAATGGTAGTAGAGCGGCGTAGTAACGACATGAGCAGCAGGCTTGAGTTCACCACGAATCTCAACCATGTCGTTAATAAAATACATGCGACCAGCAATATTGATGAAATCATGCTGGATGTCAGCAGGGATATTTGCAATCTGTTCAATGCCGACCGGCTGACTATCTATGTGGTAGGCGATGACAATGTTTCGCTGGTCTCCAAAGTCAAGACGGGGTTGAACTCCTTCAAAGACCTCAAATTGCCGATTGCCGAGCAGAGCGTAGCCGGCTATGTCGCCGTACACAAAAAACTGCTCAATATCAGGGATGTCTATGACGGGCAGGAGTTGAACCAATACAGCGCACATTTGCGTTTTTTACAGGAAGTAGACCGGCGTACCGGGTATCGCACCAAGCAGATGCTGGTTGCCCCCATACTGGACGTGATGAGCAGTGATCTGGTGGGGGTGATTCAGATCATCAACAACAAGGCGGGGCTGGCCTTCTCTACCATCGTCGAAGAAGGCGTGCTGGAATTGGCGCAGACCATGGCGGTAGCCTTGCGTCAGCGCCAGGGCAAAGCCACGGTCAAGACACGTTATGATTATCTGGTAGCAGGTGCGGTGATGTCGAGGCCTGAGTTTGAACTGGCAACGCGTACCGCCAGACGCAAAGGAATAGATGTCGAAGAGGTGCTGCTCGATGAATTCCAGGTCAGCATGGCGGCTTTGGGTAATGCCCTTGCCAGCTTTTTCGGGGTTAAATACGAACCTTTCAAGGCAGATCGCATCCAGCCCTCCGACCTGTTGCGCAACCTGAAGCGCGAATACGTCGAGAGTAGCCACTGGGTGCCGATAGAGGAAACACAGGAGGGTGTGGTTATTCTGACCACTGACCCGGAGCGTATCCAGGCATCCCGGGTGGTGAATAATATCTTTCCCAGAAACAGGCTGGTGTACAAGGTTTGTTCCCAACGCGAGTTTCAACAAACGCTGGATGCGTTTTATGGCGGCGGCGCGGAGGGCGGATACGGTGGCGGTCATATTGATGAATCCTCCATGGATGATTTGTTGTCCAGCATGTCCGCCGAGGAAGAGGACAGCACGGTCACCCAGGATGATGTCAATGCGGCGGCAGACAATGAACTGGTCAAGCTGGTCAACAAGATTATTGTGGACGCTTACCGGATGGGGGCATCCGACATTCATGTCGAGCCGCAGCCCGGCAAGGGCAAGACCCAGATACGCTTGCGCAAGGACGGTTCGCTGTTGAACTACATTGAAGTGCCGGCCACCTATCGCAATGCGCTGGTCACACGCCTCAAAATTATGTGTGAACTGGATATATCCGAGAAACGCAGACCGCAGGATGGCAAGATCAAGTTCAGCAAATTCGGGCCGCTGGACATTGAGCTGCGGGTGGCGACCATTCCCTCGCAAGGCGGCGTGGAAGATGTGGTGATGCGTATTCTGGCCGCCGGAGACCCGCTGCCACTGGAAAAGATGGGCTTCTCGGCGCGTAACAGCGAGCTGATCAAGAGTACGGTCAGCAAGCCTTATGGCTTGTTTTTCGTGTGCGGTCCAACCGGTTCGGGCAAAACGACGACCCTGCATTCCATCCTCAAATTCATCAACAAGCCTGAAACCAAGATATGGACGGCGGAAGACCCGGTGGAAATCACCCAGAAGGGTTTGCGTCAGGTACAGATCAACAAGAAGGCAGGGCTGGATTTTGCCACCATCATGCGCGCCTTCCTGCGTGCCGACCCGGACGTGATCATGGTCGGTGAAATGCGTGATGCGGAAACCGTATCCATCGGTATTGAGGCCTCGTTGACGGGGCACCTGGTATTTTCCACCCTGCACACCAACAGCGCGCCGGAATCCATTCTTCGTTTGCTGGATATGGGCATGGACCCTTTCAATTTTGCCGATGCGCTGCTGGGTATTTTGGCGCAACGTCTGGCCAAGCGTTTGTGCCCGGACTGTAAAAAGTCGCATGTGGCCAGCGCAGACGAAGTAAAAGAGCTGCTTGCCGAATACAGCGAGGAGCTGAAACACAGCACCGCCTGGAAAACCGACCCGTTTGCCGCCAGCCAGGCGCTGCATGACGAGTGGGTCAAGCTGTATGCCAACGACAAAAAACAATTTACCCTGTATACCCCGGTCGGGTGTGACAAATGTGGCGGCACTGGCTATCGTGGCCGGGTAGGCTTGCACGAATTGCTGGTCGGCAGCGATGCGGTCAAGAAAGCCATACAGGAACATGCACGCGTTGCCGCATTACTGGCCATTGCGCTGGATGAAGGCATGCACACCCTGAAGCAGGATGGCATGGAAAAAGTGTTGCAGGGCATCACCGATATGCACCAGATACGCGCGGTATGCATTAAGTAATTTAAGCAAGTGGGGAGTTGAGAGTGGTAAGTGGGCAAAGACGGTAGT
>PEUR01000177.1:4073-6652 GCA_002780675.1 Gallionellales bacterium CG03_land_8_20_14_0_80_55_15
ATTGTCCGCAATGACTCCCTGCGCATAGCGATGGGAGGGGTCGGTGGCGAACCCATCCGCTTTTATCCGGTGCAGTTATATGACACGAAGGGCGAACCCAACCACACCATGGTGGTGAGTCACGCGGCGTTGAGCGGCGAGACGGTGAATATTCCCGATGCCTATACGGCACAAGGTTATGACTTTTCCGGCACCAAGCGTTTTGATGCCAAGACGGGCTACCATTCACAGTCTTTTTTGACTGTGCCGATGAGTAATCATGAAAGCGAAGTGATCGGTGTTTTGCAGCTCATCAATTCAGAGGAGAGCGGCGCGGTGGTGCCGTTTTCAACTGATGACCAGCAGTTGGTCGAATCGCTTGCCTCGCAGGCGGCCATCGCGCTGACCAATCGCCGTCTCATCATTCAACTGGAAGAGTTGTTCGAGGCTTTTATCCAGCTTATCAATACCGCGATTGATGATAAATCTCCCTACACGGGCGGGCATTGTGCGCGCGTTCCGGAGTTGACCATGATGCTGGCCGAGGCGGTAACCCGCACCCGGCAAGGGCCGCTCAAGGATTTCGTCATGACCGAAAAAGATCGGCACGAATTGAAGATCGCCAGCCTGCTGCATGACTGTGGAAAAATTACCACGCCAGTGCATGTGGTGGACAAACCGACCAAGTTGCACACCTTGTTCGACCGCATCGAGCTGCTGGATACGCGCTTTGAGGTGCTCAAACGGGAAGCGGAAATCGAGATGCTGAAAAAAACAGCATGCGGGATTGAGGATTCGGAAAAAGCGGAAATTCACGCCGACTATGCGGCGCGCCTCCGCCAACTGGACGATGACAGTAAGTTTTTACGGAAATGCAATGTCGGCAGCGAAGTCATGCCGGAAGCGGCACAGCAGCGCGTCAGGGAGATTGCCCGCTATCAATGGCACAACGCGCACGGGGAAAGGGTCAATTTTCTCAGTGAGAACGAGCTCGAGAATCTCAACATACGTTCCGGCACGTTGACCGCCGAGGAACGGAAAATCATCAATCATCACATCGAAGTCACCATCAAGATGTTGGAGTCCCTGCCCTGGCCCCGGCAACTGAAAAATGTGCCTGAATATGCGGGAGGACATCACGAGCGCATGGATGGTCGCGGTTATCCGCGCGGACTGACCCGCGAACAAATGTCGCTACAGGCCAGAATAATGGGCATAGCCGATATATTTGAGGCATTGACCGCCAAGGATAGACCCTATAAACCGGGTAAAACGCTTACCGAAGCCTTGACCCTATTGGGTAAATTCAAGCTGGGCGGACATATAGACCCCGACCTGTTCGATGTGTTTATCCGCGAAAAAGTTTATTTGCAATACGCCGCACAATTTCTCTCGCCCGAACAACGGGATGAGGTGGATCTGGCTAAAATTCCGGGCGTGGTCGCCGGTGACGGGTAGCTCGTCAAGGAAATTTGCCAGGTGAGTTGTTTGGAGTGCGCATAACCAGCCACTTGGCAATCGTTTTTGATTGCTTAGTGGAATGGCTAGTTGTTTCATCAGGCATGACTGCGCCAAAACCTTGCGGCGACGTGTCGCCGCACTCCAAAAGAATGCAAAACCCGGAGGCTGGATCGCATCAATCGAAATATGGATGACAATGCTTTGATCTGTTTTGCAAGTCAGCCGCGCGACGATTTAACGGAATACTGACGAAAATGGTCACATGACTGACGATAATTGTCCGCACGGTTTAAGTTACGAATGTCCAATATATTATATAATCCTTAATAATCAATATGTTATAAAGTTGGCACAACTATTGCTTAATAGAATGCAACACAAACTGTGTTAACCGACGATCAGGCAGTTCGGGTCGGATGGCTAGGTAAGTAAGTTAATTAAACATAAACAGGAGATTCAAATGAAAAAAGTACAACAAGGTTTTACCCTGATCGAACTGATGATCGTCGTAGCGATTATCGGTATTCTGGCAGCGGTCGCGATTCCTCAATACGGTAATTACACATCACGCGCACGCGCGGCAGGTGCGGCAGCCGAAATTGCTTCGACCAAATCTGCTATTGCGATGTGTGCCAGTGATTTGGGCGTTTTGACAGGTTGTTCATCGGGCTCAAATGGCGTGCCTACCATCGGAACTACTAAAAATATTACGACCGTTACGTCTGTTACTGATGGTGTTATCTCTGTAACCACGGGTGCTACGTCTACAGCAGGAGCCAACTTGACAATCATTGATACGCCAACTCAGATAGCTGGTGCTGCAAATATGACCTGGACTAACACGGGTACTTCATGTGATGAAACCCGTGGATTTAAGCCAGGCCAAGGCGATTGCCCCTAAGGCATTAGTTTGAGTTAGGTAACGCCTAATCTTGATAGTGTTTAAGAAGCGGGTGAGCCACCCGCTTTTTATATAAGAAATTTGTTCTCCAATTTAATGAAGACGCTGATTTGTTTTGGCTATGTCATCGTTAGTTGTTGAAATTAAATGTATAATTTATATTATCTTTAATAATCAATAACTTACGTTTTTATGGTGGCTATCATTGCCTAGTATTCATAAGGCTTGCGTGACCACC
>PEUR01000004.1 GCA_002780675.1 Gallionellales bacterium CG03_land_8_20_14_0_80_55_15
TTCTTCAAGTCCGACAGACTCCTAGGAATATTGGTCCTGGCTTCCGCGAGATTTTTGATGTCCATGGAGAATCCTTCAAAAATGACAAAGCTGCGAGTACGCCGTTAAACACGACTTACTCGCAACTGCGGCATTAAATTACAATTAAATCAATGAAATAGAAGATAGTGCTATGGTAGTGCCTGGTCTGTCGTGCTGACCTTGCCAAGGGCGCGTGCATAGAGTTTTTGTACGGTTGTGAGCGGATAGACCATGACCAGCAGTGCCGTCAAAGTAATGCTAATGAGTACGACCATGTAACTGACATCCCGTATCATTTCGCCGCCGACCACGCCGTATTCCAAAGGCAGTGCCGCTAGTACAGCGGCAGCCAAGCCTTTGGGTGCCATCATCGAAGTGACGGCGGCATCACGCAAGCTGTAATCTTCCTCACGAAAAGTAAGGCGGCTCAGCAGCAAGCGCATCACATAAATCAGTAACACCATACCGCTTGCCACCAGCGCAAGTTGCGCCGCACCAAAATGAATAGAAATACCAAGATAAATAAAGAAGTAAGTCTTGAGCAAAAATACTGCCTCGCGATAAAAGCCCAAATCCATTTCGGTTAAGGGAACGAGATTACGGTCTATGCTTTTAATGCGATGCAAGCCGAATTTTTCAAAGTTAGTGAGCGTGATACCCAAAGCCAGTGCGGCAATCGCACCCGAAAATCCGAGGAATTCGGTCGCGCCATAGACGATAAATACATACGCCAAAGTGGAGGAAATCGTATTCGGAAAGTCACGCAGCTTGCCCAACACTAACAACCAGCCTATTCCCCCGACAACGCCGATGACGGCGGCAAAAATTAACGCCGCCAATACACCACCAATTAACGTGCCTGGTTCAACCCCGCCTTGAGTATAGATTTGCAATAACGCAAATACCCCAACAATGCACAACACGTCGGTGAGTGCAGACTCGAGTACCAACACCGTCGCCGGTTTTTCGGCAAGCCGTAGCGCACTGACCATGGGAATGACGACCGCCGAAGACGTACCACCCAAAATCACGCCTAGCAACGTTGCAGGAAGCAGCGTAAGGTCGAGTGCGAAATAAGCAATTACGCCCACAATCAAGGTGGTCAAGGCAAAACATACCGTTGCCAGAACGCCTGTCGTACCGAGCGATTGACCTAGCGTAGCCAAGTTTAACGTCGTGCCACTTTCAAACAAAATGACGACTAAGGCGATGGTGGCAATCAGCGAGCCAATTTTGCCAAAATCAGCGGGGCTTACGACCCCCAACAGAGGACCTATGACAATTCCAACCAGCATGAGCACCAGTACGTCGGGGATATTTGTTTTACGAAATTGCAACGATAGGAAGTGTGCGAAGAAGACCATAAAACCGATGACAAGGATCGTAGTGGACATAGTTTTCCTTTGATTAAAACGAGGGCAGATTATACACAGCTCGCTTTTTCAATCAATTCATACAGCGGGATGAAAACTTGAGATGCTACAATCAGTCGCTCCTAGTGGCGTGTTCGCGTCAAACAACAGTGCAACCAAGGAGCAGAAATGACCCAAAAGATACGCGTCGGTTTAGTAGGCTACGGCAAAGCGGGCAGTGCAGTAGCAAACGTTCTGAGTGGTGATGAACGTTTTGATTTACGTTGGATAGCGCGCCGCTCATCGTCCGCCGAGCTGCCTAATCTTCCTGGCACAACCCTTCCCATCGTTAGCCTTGCAGAAACCTCATTCGCTGATTTATTTGAACAACAACCCGTGGATGCTTTGGTAGATTTTTCTTCTGCCGAAAGCCTGCACGGTTACGGCGAAGCGGTTCGTCAGCGCGGCATCATGCTGGTGAGTGCCATATCCGCCTACTCAGAATCGGATTTGCAATATGCGCGCGACCTCGGCAAAAATACCCGCGTACTGTGTTCACCCAATATCACCCTGGGCATCAATTTTCTCATCATAGCCGCCAAGTTGTTACATAAAATTGCCCCCTTTGCGGATGTCGAAATTGTTGAACAGCACTTCAAGCAAAAACCAGAAGTGTCGGGTACGGCGCGAAAAATCGCCGAAACGCTCGAAGTGGGGGGGGAAAGCATCACCTCTTTGCGTCTCGGCGGTATTGTGGGACATCACGAGGTTATCTTTGGTTTTCCGCATCAGACCGTGCGTTTAACGCATGAATCCATTCGGCGTGAAGCCTTCGGTTCGGGAGCCGCTTTTGCACTCGCTCAACTCAACAAATGTGCCACCGGTTTTTATACCTTTGACGACTTGCTGTTGCATCTCATGACTGAAGAGTTGATTCGGATACCTTAAACGAACATGAACAAACAAACCCTGCTCGAATATTTGCACCTTTCCAACGACCTGTTGCACGTTATTGTCATTTTGTTGCTGGCGTGGCTGCTGCTGGGGTTGAGCCGCAAGTTGATACGGTTGTTCCGCGACTATATGAACAATCGCGCGGATACGGCGGAGGACAAGCGTCGCATCGAAACTTTGGCGCGGGTGTTTCGTTATATCTCCACGGTGGTGATTTCGCTGGTGGCGGGCATGTTGGTGCTGAGTGAAATCGGTATTTCGATTGCGCCGATTTTAGGCGCGGCGGGGGTAGTCGGTTTAGCCGTGGGCTTTGGTGCGCAAAGCCTCATCAAGGATTATTTCAATGGCTTTTTCCTGTTGCTGGAAAATCAAATCCGCCAAGGCGATGTCATCGAGGTGTGTGAAAAAATAGGCGTGGTGGAAGACATCACGTTGCGTTATGTGTGCCTGCGCGACAATGAAGGCAGCGTGCATTATGTGCCGAACGGGCAGATCAGCATCGTCACCAATAAATCGCGCGACTATGCTTACGCTTTGATTGATATTGGTGTGGCATATCGTGAGGACATGGCTGAAGTGGGCCAAGTGGTGGTCGAGGTGGGACGTGCCATGCGCGCCGAAGCGGGAATTTCCGCCAGTATTTTGGACGACATCGAAGTGCAAGGCGTGCAAGAGCTGGCCGATTCGGCAGTGATTCTGCGCTGCCGTATCAAGACAGTTGCGCTCGATCAATGGAACGTGCGGCGTGCCTTTTTGGGCAGAATCAAACAGGCATTCGACGCGCGCGGCATTGAGATACCTTATCCGCATCTCACCCTTTATGCAGGGCAGGACAAGCAAGGTCGTTCGCCCGCTTTTCCGTTGCTTAATGCACGTACCTCAGTAAAACAAAATCCTATTGATGGTTGAATATATCCAGCTTTTTGTGGGTGCGTTTTTTGCTGCAACCCTGTCAGGCGCAGCAGGGTTTGGCGGAGCCTTACTATTGCTGCCTTTGTTGGTTGCTGTCGTGGGTGTAAGCCAAGCTGTGCCGCTACTCACCGTTGCGCAATTTGTGGGCAATATGTCGCGGGCAGCCTTGGGGGCTAGACACATTCAATGGAAGTGGGTGGGGTGGTTTTTGTTGGGAGCTATCCCCGCCAGCTGGCTAGGTGCGCTATGGTTTGTGCAGATACCCAGGGAATGGGTGACGCGTGCCATCGGTGGCGCAATGTTGTTTTATCTCATCCTGAACTATCTGGGTGTTGTAAAGCTACACCCCAGCACCGCGACCATGATAGTCGGAGGGGGGG
>PEUR01000114.1 GCA_002780675.1 Gallionellales bacterium CG03_land_8_20_14_0_80_55_15
TGTGGGCGATTTGCTGCTGGTCGAGGTGGCTGAACGCATGCGTCGCTGCGTGCGCGAAGGGGATAGTATCGCCCGGCTCGGCGGGGATGAGTTCGTGGTGGTGCTGGAAATGTTAAGCGGCGAAGCCGTCGAGGCGGCTCAGCAGGCCGAGGCGGTGGGAGCGAAAATCAGCAGCGCACTGAATCAGCCCTACCAATTGAAAAACCATGCCCATCACGCGACCTCCAGCATCGGTATCGTGCTGTTCAAGGGGCAGCAGGAATGCCTGGAAAATCTGCTCAAATATGCCGATACCGCGATGTATCAGGCCAAGGCGGCGGGGCGTAACGCCTTGCGTTTCTACGATCCCGCCATGCAGGCGGCGCTGGAAACGCGCAGCGAACTGGAAACCGAGATGCACGGCGCACTCGAAAAACAGCAATTTCGGCTGTATTACCAGATTCAGGTGGACAGCCTGCGCCGTGGCCTCGGCGCGGAAGTGTTGCTGCGCTGGGAACATCCCGAACGCGGGCTGGTATCCCCGATACAGTTTATTCCGCTGGCTGAAGAGACCGGCATGATTGTGCCGATCGGCTTGTGGGTGCTGCGAACGGCCTGCGCCCAACTGAAAGCCTGGCAGGACAGCGCATTGACCTGCAATCTGACGCTGGCGGTCAACGTCAGCGCCAGACAGTTTGCGCAAACCGATTTTGTCGCGCAGGTGCAGCGCGCGATACTGGACAGCGGCGCAAAGCCTTCGCACCTCAAACTGGAACTGACTGAGAGCATTGTATTGAAGAACGCCGAAGCATCTATCGAAAAAATGCGTGAAATCAAGATGTTAGGTGTAAGTTTCTCGATGGACGATTTCGGCACGGGCTATTCTTCGCTGCAATACCTGAAACGCCTGCCGCTGGATCAGATCAAGATAGACCAGTCCTTTGTGCGCGACATCGCTACCGACCCCAACGATGCCGCCATCGTCCAGACCATCATCGCCATGACCGAAACAATGGGGCTGAATGTGATTGCCGAAGGCGTGGAGAACGAAGCGCAGATGGAATTCCTCGACCTGCGCGGCTGCCACGCCTTCCAGGGCTATCTGTTCAGCAAACCTGTGCCGCTGGAGCAGTTTGAGGCGCTGCTGCAACAACCCTCGCAGGGAATAGGATCATGACGGCATCACGCGGATGCGCTGTCTGCCGAATTGGCCGGTGAATTTCTCGAAGTGTCCGGCGATGGCGGTATGGCAGTCGGGGCAATGGCCGTCATCGCTTAACCGGTATTGCCTGATTTCATACCAGTCGCGCACGATCAGCGGGCTGTTGCAAACAGGGCAAAAGGTGGTGTCGCCGGTGAGGTTGTGCACGTTGCCGGTATAAACGTAGTTGAGCCCGGCGGCTTCGGCGATCTGCCGTGCCTGAACCAGGGTGTCGGGCGGCGTGGCGGGGATGCCGGTCATCTTGTAGTCGGGATGAAAGGCGGAAAAATGCAGCGGCACATCCGTGCCCAGTTCGCGGGCGATCCACTCGCTCATCGCAGTGATTTCTGCCGCGCTGTCGTTAAGGCCGGGGATCAGCAAGGTCGTCAGTTCGACCCACACCCGGGTTTCCTGGCATAAATACTTCAGCGTATCCAGCACGGGTTGCAAATGCGCACCGGTCTGTTTGACGTAGAACGCGTCGGTAAACGCCTTCAAATCCACATTCGCCGCGTCCATTTTGGCGAATAAGTCGCGGCGCGGCGCGTCGTGGATGTAGCCTGCGGTCACCGCCACCGTCTTGATGCCGCGCGCATGGCAGGCATCGGCCACATCCATCGCATATTCGGCGAAGATCACCGGGTCGTTGTAGGTGAAGGCCACACTCTTGCAGCCCAGCCGTTCGGCGCTGTTGGCGATGGCTTCGGGTGTGGCCTGGTCGGCCAGTTTGTCGAAACTGCGCGACTTGGAAATATCCCAGTTCTGGCAAAATTTGCAGGCCAGATTGCAGCCCGCCGTGCCGAACGACAGCACGCTGCTGCCCGGATAGAAATGGTTGAGCGGTTTCTTCTCGATGGGGTCCACGCAAAAACCGGACGAGCGACCGTAGGTAGTCAACACCATCGTATCCTCAACCCGGCCGCGCACAAAACACGCGCCGCGCTGGCCTTCGTGCAGCTTGCAGTCGCGCGGACACAGGTCGCACTGGATGCGCCCGTCGTCCAATTTGTGCCAGTATTTGGCCGGATAGCGTTCGTCCAGGCTGATGGCTTCGTCCACTTTTTTCTCCTTCAGGTATTTTCGGCTTCGCGCCATTTGCTGACGGTGTAGCGCGACAGTTTTACACCGTCATCCCAGAGGTCGGCGGGTAGTCCGGCCTTGTGCTTCAGGTGCGCCATGAACTGTTGCGGTTGAGGCAACTGTTCCCAGACTTGTGGCAAAAACGTGCTGTGATAGCCGGCAAACTCGAAAATCACCCCGTCCACGCCGGGGCGCAACTGTGACAAGGCATCGGCTTCGTCCTTGAAGGTCATCGGCTGAGGCGGGGTGAGCAGCGACACTTCGATGTTCGTGTCACCCAGTTCCGCGACCGTCAGCGGTATGAAACGCGGGTCGTGCAGGGCAGCGGCCACGGCATTGTTTTTGAGGTCGTCAAGCAAAGCGCGGTGTGCGTGCAGTGAGCCGATGCAGCCGCGCAACTGGTCGTGCTGGGTGAGGGTGACGAAACACGCGCCAGGATTTGCCAGCCACGGCGCGCTTTCATCCGCTGCTTGCACAACCCCCAGCGCGCTGGAAATCGCGGCGCGGGCGATGGGCAGCAAAACAGTCCCCGCGACAAGAGAATGGGCAACGTGGTTCATGGCTGCTCCCCTTCGGTAAAGGCGAAGGCCGCATAGCCTACCACCTGATCGTGCGTGCCTGCGGTGTCGCCGGAGTTGCAGAAATCCAGCAACTGCGGGGTGAGGTGGTGATGTTTGGCGGCCAGTATCAGGCCGCTGATCGGCGTGCCGCCACAGGCGCGGTCATGCGGGATCGGTTGCTGCAAATTCAGGATGGTCTGCATGGTCTCGTTATCTACCCGTTGCGCGGTTGGGTAAGGCAGATAGTGCGAGAGATCGGAACTGATGACGATCAGCGTTTCGTCGCTGCCCCAGACGGCTTCCAGTACCTCGGCGACTTCCTCGCTACTCGCCATGCCGACCGCCAGCGGCAGCAGGGTGAAGTCAGGCAATACACTTTGCAAAAATGGCAGTTGCACTTCCAGCGAGTGTTCCTGGGCGTGGACATCCGGGCGGACGCTGACTTGCGGAAGGTGGCTGATGGAATGTGCGGCAGCCTGATCCAGTTTTATTCGTCCCAGCGGCGTATCGAAAGCCTCTCCACCCGGTAGCGCCAGGCCGCGCACTGCGACGCGATGGGTGGGACCCAGCAGCACGACACGGCGAATACGGGAGGCGATGGAAGAGAGCGCGGTATAGGCCGTCGCCGCGATTGCGCCAGAGTAAATGTAACCGGCGTGCGGGACGATGAGCGCCTTGATGGACGCGAGGCTGGTCGGCATTGCAGAGGCCAGCAATCCTTGCACCTCGCGGGCAAGCTCGTGAGCGTTTGCGGGGTAAAACATGCCTGCGACAGCAGGCGGACGGACGGCAGACATAAGGAACTCCCCCCTTAAATTTACCTGCGCGAGAATACGCCAAAAAAATCAAAAAAACATAAACTTTTACAAGCCTATGGTTTGTCTTATTGATGTTGATGAAAATCCAGATAGTTCAGGCGTAGTCAACTTCCTGTTCATCCCCCGCAAAATTGCGCTGTATATGCACGACAACAGTTTTAACCGTTGTTTTTGAAAGGATTTTTTTGACCAAGGTGTTTCTGAGTTCGTCCATGCGCGCTTGCAACAGGGCTTGATAATCCGGTGGGGCGCTTGCCAGCAGGGCGTTCCAGCCCGCTTCAATATCGGGTGGCGTTGCGCGGGCGCGACGAATCAGGTTTTCGATTTCCCTTTGTCCGGTGCGCGCGACGATGCGCCCGTCATGCAGAATGGCAAACATGATCGCGATGTCAATCACGGCGTTGGCATCGAGCTCGGCGCTTTTGATTGGACCGGCGTAATGCTGCTTGCGTAACCACTTTGCGCAATCAAGGATGATCTGGTTGTCGCGCCTGACGCGCAGCTCATTCCGGTAAGTTTCATCGCCCGTCCATGCCGCGCCGGGGTCGGCACGACATAGTGCGACGAACAGGGCTTTGAGGTTGCGTTGTTGGATGACCGGATCCTTGTCGAAATCGCTTATCAGGGTGTGGCCGGGCAAGCCCGCCAATTCCCTGATGTGCCGGAATCCAGCCTGGAAAACCTTTTCGGCACCGTGTTGCAGCAGGAAGGCTAGTTCCGCTTCCTCCTCATGCGGAATATCTGCTTGAGCAATGCCTAGCGAAACGCAGCCCAGGGTCAGATAAAACGCTTCGAGCAGGCCGTCCGCCGTCCTGTCGTTGGTGAATTTGCAGGCGACCAGCACGGTGATGCCGGCAAGTTCATGCAACAGGGAATGCGCCGCCTCGTCAGGGTTGGCACGCTGTGCGAGGGTTTCGAGCGCGCTCACCAGACTTGCCCGGCGGGTGGTGAAGGGGGCTAGTTTCATCCTCATTCCTTATCGGTTTGAAACCCCGGCCTTTAGGCCGGAACAAGCACCACCCCGCCCTGAAGGGCGGGGTTTAAGGGTGCGT
>PEUR01000180.1 GCA_002780675.1 Gallionellales bacterium CG03_land_8_20_14_0_80_55_15
TCGCGCGCGATGAATCATCTGCGGGAACGCATCACCAACATCAAGATGACCGATCAGGGTTGCATGTTCCGTGCCTACAGCCGCGACATCATCGCTGCGGTCAACAGTTGTCACGAAGTAAACACCTTTATTCCGGCGCTGGCCTACAGTTTTGCGAAAAACCCCACCGAGGTGGTGGTCGGGCACGACGAGCGGCTGGCGGGGGAATCCAAGTATTCGCTGTACAGCTTAATCCGCCTGAATTTCGATTTGATGACCGGATTTTCCCTGGTGCCGTTGCAGGTGTTTTCGATGGCCGGCATAGCGGTATCCCTCTTTTCAGGGCTGTTCTTTGTGTTTCTCGTGGTGCGCCGCCTGATTATCGGCCCGGAAGCTGAAGGGCTGTTCACGCTGTTTGCGCTGGTGTTCTTTATGATCGGCATCACGCTGTTCGGTATCGGTCTGCTGGGCGAATATGTCGGGCGCATCTATCAGCAAGTGCGCCACAGGCCGCGCTATCTGGTCGAAGCCATACTCGAAAAACAGGCGAAGCGTGAAGAGGGAAGGGGTAACGGATCAGCGGTGGCAGCTCATGAGTGAGCACCCAAGCCACCACGCAGCGGGGTGCGCGTCACGCCCCCCCTTACCCCGCGCCACAGCGGTGGTCTTCGCCTACCACAATGTCGGCGTGCGGTGTCTTGCCGTGTTGCTGGCGCAGGGTGTGAAGGTTGCGTTGGTGGTGACGCACCGCGACAATCCCAATGAAAATATCTGGTTCGACAGTGTCGCCGAGCTGGCGGCGCTGCACGGCATTCCGGTAATTATGCCGGATAACCCGAATGCGGCGGAAGTGGTCGAGCAAATCCGCGCCTTGCAACCGGATTTTTTCTTTTCGTTTTATTACCGCGAGATGCTCAAAGCGCCACTGCTGGCGATTCCAAAACACGGCGCGTTGAATATGCACGGTTCGCTGTTGCCGAAATATCGCGGTCGCGTGCCGGTGAATTGGGCAATTATTCGCGGCGAGACCGAAACGGGCGCGACGCTGCATTACATGACCGAAAAGCCGGACAACGGCGACATCGTGGCACAGCAAGCCGTGCCTATTCTGCCTGACGACACCGCGCAGGACGTGTTTCAAAAAGTGCTGGTGGCGGCGGAAATGGCGCTGAATGCGGTGTTGCCCGCGCTACTGGCAGGCAATGCGCCCAAAGTTCCGCAGGATTTGCGTCAGGGCGGCTATTTTGGCGGGCGTTGTGCCGCCGATGGCGAGATAGATTGGCAGCAAAGTGCAGAGCAGATACATAATCTGGTGCGTGCCGTCGCCCCGCCTTATCCGGGTGCGACATCCTGCCTTGTAGGGCGGGCGATGAAAATTTTGCAGACGCGGGTGACAGGGTGTACGGTGTCGGGCGAAAAACCTGCGTTTTATGTGAAACAGGATGAAGAAAATACCTTCAAGGCTTATGCGATCTGTGGTCAAGGGGTGTTACGGATCGTGCGTTTTGAGCTGGATGGCAAGGAAATGAGTGCGGCGGAATTTGCCGCGCGTTTTGGTACACAAAAATTTGAATTTAATTGTTAAGGGAATGGAAATGAAGAAAGTATTGATCCTCGGCGTGAACGGTTTTATCGGCCACCACTTGTCCAACCGCATTCTGGCTACCACCGACTGGGAAGTGTATGGCATGGACATGAACAGCGAACGCATTACCGATTTGCTGGGGCATGAGCGTTTTCATTTCTTCGAGGGCGACATCACCATCAACAAGGAATGGGTCGAGTACCACGTTAAAAAATGCGACGTAATCCTGCCGCTGGTCGCCATCGCCACCCCAGCCACCTATGTCAAGGCTCCGTTGCGCGTGTTTGAACTGGACTTTGAGGCCAATGTGCCTATCGTGCGTGCGGCGGCAAAATACGGCAAACACCTGATGTTCCCCTCCACGTCAGAAGTCTATGGCATGTGCCATGACGAGGAATTTGATCCTGAAAATTCCGAATTGATTTGCGGCCCGATCAACAAGCCGCGCTGGATTTATTCCTGTTCCAAGCAATTGATGGATCGCGTGATTTGGGGTTACGGCATGGAAGGTTTGAATTTCACTTTGTTCCGTCCGTTTAACTGGATCGGTGCGGGGCTGGATTCCATCAATACCGCGAAAGAAGGCAGCTCGCGCGTGGTCACGCAATTTCTGGGACACATCATGCGCGGCGAAAATATCAGCCTGGTAGATGGCGGACATCAAAAGCGCGCGTTCACCTACATTGATGATGGCATCGAAGCGATGATGAAAATCATCGAAAACAAGGACGGTATCGCCACTGGCAAGATTTACAACATCGGCAATCCCAGCAATAACTTTTCGATTCGCGAATTGGCGGACATGATGCTCACGCTGGCCGCAGAATACCCCGAATATCGTGATTCTGCCGCCCAGGTGAAGATCATCGAAACGACCGCCAATGCGTATTACGGCAAGGGTTACCAGGATGTGCAGAACCGTGTGCCGAAAATTACCAATACCTGCGAAGAACTAGGCTGGGCTCCTTCCACCACCATGCCTGACACCCTGCGCAAAATCTACGATGCGTATCGCGGTCAAGTCGGCGAAGCGCGCGGTCTGGTAGATTAAAATCTCAATGCGTCAGAGGTGCTGACAAAGGCAGCGCATCCATTACGGAGGATGCGCTTTTTTCTGCGCATCCTCACTCCCTGACTTCAGACTCATGCCATGAAACAACTCGCCCTGCAAATCCATGTTGACACCTATCGCGGTACGCGCGAGGGCGTGCCGCGCCTGGTAGAAGTCTTGCAACGCTATCACGCGGGAGCGACGTTTTTCTTCTCGCTAGGCCCCGATCATACCGGCCGCGCCATTAAACGCGTGTTCCGTCCCGGCTTTCTGGGCAAGGTTTCGCGCACTTCGGTGGTGGAGCATTACGGCATCAAGACCTTGCTGTATGGCACTTTACTGCCCGGTCCCGACATCGGCAAAAAGTGTAAGGACATCCTCTGCGGCGTGCGCGATGCGGGCTTTGAAGTGGGTATTCATTGTTATGACCACATACGCTGGCAGGATACGGTGGCTAACGCAGATAATTTGTGGACTGAGCGCGAACTGCAACGCACGGTGGATCGCTATGCCGAGATATTCGGTGAAGCGCCTCATGCTCATGCCGCTGCGGGCTGGCAGATGAACCGCCACGCGCTGCGCCTGATGCAACGCGCGGGGTTTGACTACAGTTCGGACACGCGCGGTACACATCCTTTTATTCCGACCTGGCAGGCTGAGATCGTCGCTTGCCCACAACTTCCCACGACTTTGCCGACGCTCGATGAACTGATGAACCGCGACGGTATCACGCTGGATAATGTTGCAGAATATGTACTGCAACTCACCGCCAACGCGCTGCCGACCGGTCATGTTTACACCTTGCACGCAGAGCTGGAAGGGCAGAAGTGGATGCCTGTCTTCGAGCAACTGCTGCAAGGCTGGCAGGCGCAAGGCTATGAGCTGGTATC
>PEUR01000020.1 GCA_002780675.1 Gallionellales bacterium CG03_land_8_20_14_0_80_55_15
TCGCCGCGTTTGCCGACGGCAAGAAACAGGTCGGTGTCAAACAGGTGCGGATTGCCATTCAGGAATCCGGTGCCAATTTCTCTTCTGCCAGCTTCAAACCGGACATACCGTGGCAAGCCGTGGCAGCTGGTTTATTCAGTCTGGTGCTGGCTTTCATCGCGGGCATCTGGCTATTCGGTCTGCTCAAGTGAAAGAATAAAAAATTTCATCCTGCCGTCCAGTCGCAAACCCAGCCTCATCTACACAAACGCGCAAAGCCCCCTCGGTAACACCATTGAGTAACACCGTGCATCATAATCGGTATATAGCGTTTTTTTGCTTTTGCAGAATTGTCAATAGGCCAAACTGCCTATGCCTTTTGGTCTATTGACGGTACGCCCTGAAACTGAAAGACTGCACGCCAGCCTGAACGTATAAATAGTGCAAGCAACGCGTAGCTGGTTTACCGCTCTCCAGTCTGTTCGAGATGTTTATAGACAGCTCTTCGGCACGGCAAGCCGCCACTCAAGCGTTACCAAACTTGCACAGCATAGACTCAAAGCAAACCCGATTATTTGAACCTGGAAGGGAATTCGCAATGCGCCTTGGTCTTGATAGCGAAAAACAAAACAACAAGAAATTGCTGCTCAATATACTGGCCGTGTTATGTGTTCCGCTGAACGCATGTACGCATTTCCCCAAAGCGATACCGCCTTCTGAACAACACATCGCGATACCCGAAACAACCACAAGCAGAGCCATCCCGCCTCTCGCCGTAGCCGCTCCGCTGCCTCCTCCGCCCAAAGCCACCAAAGCTTCCGAACGTTACAGCATCGTGGTCAACAACGTGCTGGCGCAGGAAATCCTGTTTGCCTTGGCGCGCGATGCCAAGCTCAACATCGAGATTCACCCCGGCATCACTGGCACGGTGACGATGAACCTGATAGACCGCACCCTGCCCGAAATCCTGGATGCGATTGCCCGGCAAGTGGACATGCGCTACGAGTTAAATGGCGGCAACCTCGCCATCATGCCAGACAGCCCCTTCCTCAAGAGCTACCAGATCGAATACCCCAACGTGTCGCGCAATGCCAAAAACAGCATCAACATGTCTACCAACATTGCGGTTATCGGCAAGGGGCAGGCTGCCGAGGGTGGCAGCAATGGCTCGACTTCCAACATTGACAATGTTTCCGACAACCAATTCTGGAAAACGCTGACTGAAAATATCAAGGATTTATTGCGGGAAACCGACAAGAAGCTGCCAGAAGGTTCAAGCGAAACCGTTACCGAACAAAACAATCAACAGGAAATCACGGCGCAGACCGGCACCACGGCAACGGATGCGACTGGCAAAAAAAGCGCTATCGCTACCCTGCCCGCCCAAGTGCAAAGCCAGAATACCGTCAAAGCGCGCCGCGTGACTTATCGCGAAGCCGCCTATGTGATCGCCAATCCCGAGACGGGCATCATCAGCGTGCGCGCCACCGCACGCCAACACGCCAGCATCCGCGAATTCCTGGACAAGGTGATGAACAACGCGCGCCGCCAGGTGCTGATCGAGGCCACCATCGTCGAAGTCTCGTTGTCCGACCAATACCAGCAGGGCATAGACTGGTCATTGTTACGCAGCATGGGAATGAGTCTCACGCAAACTTCGCCGATAGGCGCATTGGCCGCGATAGGAACTTTTGGCTATCTGACCCCCGGCGCTTTTGACGCACAAGGAGTCAACACCGCAACCGGCAGCAAATTTAAACTGAGTGCCTCTATCAAATTATTGGAAACATTTGGCAAGCTGCATGTGCTATCCAGCCCGAAACTGTCGGTATTGAACAACCAGACCAGCTTACTCAAAGTGGTGGATGAATCGGTTTATTTCACCATCGAAGTCACCCAGGGAACGATTAACCCAACGACAGGCCTGCCTACCACACTGCCTACCTATACCACCACGGTACACACCGTTCCGGTGGGCTTCATGATGTATGTCACCCCGCAAATCGGCGCTGATGCCGAGGTCACGCTTAATCTGAGGCCAACCATCACGCGCATCCTCAGCTTCGCGAGAGACCCCAGTCCGGCTCTGGCACTAAGCACCCCTCCCATTGTCAATCTCATCCCGCAAATTCAAACGCGCGAGATGGAATCCATCCTGCGAGTGCGTGATGGCGACATCGCCGTACTGGGCGGGCTGATGCAGGACTCCCGTGCGGGGGACACCAATCAGATACCTGGCATAGGCAGCATTCCGGGCTTGGGCGAATTGTTCAAGGCTCGCAACGACAAAAACGCCAAATCCGAACTGGTCATTTTCCTGCGCCCGGTCATTTTGAACCAGGAAAGCCAGTATGACGTAGTACACCAGTTCAAAAACCCGGTCGCCACCTCCGAGTGGCATCAAAATAGCCAACAAACGGGGGTAAAACCATGAGCCTGCTGTTCGATGCGCTAAATCGCGCCCAGGGAAACGAGGCAAAACCACTGCAAATGCCGGACGCATCGTCGCATCTACCTTCCGGCAGCAACGAACACCCTGCCGCGAAAGGAAACGAGGCGGCCAAGTCGCTGCTATCCGTCGGCAACAAACCGCAGACTCACATCCTGCCCTATGCGGTAGGCGGCCTGGTACTCCTGGCCGGTGTGGCGGGCTGGTTTTTTTACCAGCAAAACCAGCTTTCTTCCCTCACTCCGCTACAACCGGTGGCGGGGGTCGCTCCATTTAATCAAACACTCGCCGCCTCGCAAGCGGTGGCGGCACCCGGCGCGACCAGGCAACTTGCCCTGGCAAACACAACAGACGGTGCGAACACAACAGGCGTGGCGAACACAGCAACCGCTACCAACAAAGCAAAAAACGGTATGGGCAGCTCATCAACCCGCTCCGCCTCACCTCGCGCCACAAATGGCAAACACGCCAAAAAACACCCGGCAAAACACAAAACCGCAAGATCCGGCGTTCTGGCAAGCACTCGCCACGACCCGCTCAAAGAGGCTTATCAGGCATTGTCCGAGGGACGACTGAATCAGGCCGAACAAAGCTATCTCGCTGTCCTGGCGCAACATCCGCACGAAAAAGATGCCTTGCTCGGCCTGGCGGTGATTGCCCAACGCAAAATGCAGGCACAGCGCGCCACCGATCTTTACCAACAAGTGTTGCGCGAAGACCTGGGTAACGTGACTGCGGCTGCCGGACTGGTCAGTCTATCGGTACAGGCAGACCCGGTGGCCGCTGAAAGCCAACTCAAACAACTGCTTGACCTCAAGCCGAATGCGCCCGAATTCCACCATGCACTGGGCAACGTGCTGGCACGTCAGCTACGCTGGGGGGAGGCGCAGCAAGCGTTTTTCCGTGCTTACAGCCTGTCTCCCGGCAACGCGCTGTACGCTTACAACCTGGCGGTCGCACTTGAGCACCTGCATCAGCCGACTGCGGCACTGCCCTATTACGAGAAGGCGTTGCTGCTGGCGAGACCCAGCGACCCCACGCTTGACCGGGGTGCTATCGAGCATCGTATCCAGGAATTGAACAAGGCAGAATCACGCTGATTTGCCATGGACATTTCAAATTCACAGGTCTCTCACCAGCGCATTGGCGAAGTACTCATTTCGCGCGGTCAGATCAATGACGATCAACTGCACATTGCCCTGCAAA
>PEUR01000057.1 GCA_002780675.1 Gallionellales bacterium CG03_land_8_20_14_0_80_55_15
CCTCGCTGGAACGCCATCCGCTGGCAAAACGCGCCAAGGACATCGCAAGCGCGGCGGTATTCATGAGTATTCTGAATGCGGTTGCGGTGTGGGGTTTGCTACTGCTTTTTTGACCGATAGCAGGTTTTTACCCGCTATCGGGCAAAAATCAGCCGCTTTACCCGCTTCCGGGCTGCCAAGCAGCGTCTGTTGTGTCATAATCGCGCGCTCTAAAAACGGCTATCAGACAGATTTAACACCATGAGCGCACAAACACTTTACGACAAACTCTGGAATTCTCACCTGGTCAGGCAGGATGCTGACGGCACGGCGTTGATTTATATAGACCGCCAACTGGTGCATGAAGTGACCAGCCCGCAAGCCTTTGAAGGCTTGCGGCTGGCGCATCGCTTGCCGTGGCGTAGCGCGTCCATGCTGGCTGTGCCCGATCACAATGTGCCTACCGCGAATCGTGCGGCAGGGATTGCCGATCCGATCTCCCGCCTGCAAGTCGAGACGCTGGATGCCAATTGCAAGGAGTTTGGTATCACCGAATTCAAGATGGGCGACATCCGCCAGGGGGTCGTGCATGTGATCGGCCCCGAACAGGGGGCGACGCTGCCCGGCATGACGGTGGTGTGCGGCGATTCGCATACCAGTACGCACGGCGCGTTTGCGGCGCTGGCGCACGGTATCGGCACGTCCGAAGTCGAGCATGTGATGGCGACGCAGTGTCTGGTGGCGAAGAAATCCCGTGCCATGCTGGTGAATGTCGAAGGCGTACTCGGCAAAGGCGTGACGGCGAAAGATATTGCGCTGGCAGTGATCGGCCAGATAGGCACGGCGGGCGGCACGGGGTACGCGATTGAATTTGCCGGCAGCACGGTGCGAAACTTGAGCATGGAAGGCCGCATGACCTTATGCAATATGGCGATTGAAGCGGGCGCGCGCGCCGGCATGATCGCGGCGGATGACACGACTTTTGCCTATCTCAAGGGTCGCCCGTTTGCGCCGCAAGGCGAACAATGGGAACAAGCGGTAGCTGGGTGGCGCGATTTGCACAGCGATGCGGAAGCCGTGTTTGACGCGACGTTGGAAATAGATGCCGCAGCGATCCGTCCGCAAGTGACCTGGGGGACCTCGCCGGAAATGGTGACCTCCATTGATGGGCGCGTGCCGGACCCATTAGCCATTACCGATGCGGTTAAACGCGAAGGCGCAGAACGCGCGTTGGCTTACATGGGGCTGAAGGCGAATACGCCGATCAATGAAATCAGCATAGACAAGGTGTTTATCGGTTCTTGCACCAACGGGCGCATCGAAGACATGCGCGCGGCGGCAGCCGTCGCGCGTGGCAAGCAAGTCGCGCCCAACGTGATGCTGGCAATGGTGGTTCCCGGTTCCGGGCTGGTCAAACAACAGGCCGAAGCCGAAGGCCTGGACAAGATTTTCATCGCGGCGGGTTTCGAGTGGCGCGATCCGGGCTGTTCGATGTGCCTGGCGATGAATGATGACAAGCTGGCGGCCGGCGAGCGTTGCGCTTCGACCTCCAACCGCAATTTTGAAGGGCGGCAAGGGCAGGGTGGGCGCACCCACCTGGTCAGCCCGGAAATGGCCGCAGCAGCGGCGATTGCCGGACATTTTGTAGATGTCAGTAAAATTTAGGGGTTAATGATGAAACTGATCGCATTGATTTTGGCAGGAATGGTGTTGGTGGGCTGCAATACGGTTCAGGGCTTGGGTAAAGACATCCAGCAGGGTGGCCATAAATTGGAAAAGGCAGCGGATAGGTAATGGAAAAATTCACTAAAATCAATGGCTTGGTAGTGCCATTGGATCGCGCCAACGTGGACACGGACGCGATCATCCCCAAGCAATTTTTGAAATCCATCAAGCGTTCCGGCTTCGGTCCGAATGCGTTTGACGAATGGCGCTATCTGGATCACGGCGAGCCGGGTATGGATAACTCCAAGCGTTTGATTAACAAGGAATTTGTTTTGAATCAGCCGCGCTATCAGGGCGCGCAGGTGTTGCTGGCGCGCGAAAATTTCGGCTGTGGCAGCTCGCGCGAACACGCCCCCTGGGCGCTGGAAGATTACGGCTTTCGCGTCATCATTGCGCCGAGCTTCGCCGACATTTTCTTCAATAACTGTTTCAAGAACGGCCTGTTGCCGATCAAGCTGCCGACCGATACGGTGGAGGCTTTGTTCAAAGCGGAAGCCGCGAATGCGGGTTTCAAGCTGGCGATAGACCTGGAAGCGCAGACCATTACTCAGCCTGACGGTACGGTGTATGCGTTTGAAGTGGACAGCTTCCGCCGCCATTGTCTGTTGAACGGCCTGGACGACATCGGCCTGACCTTGCAGCATCTGGACGAAATCAAGGCGTTTGAAGCCAGACACCGCGCGGCACAGCCCTGGCTGTAATATGCGCCTGACGCAAGACGAGCAATTCCTGATCAAGCGCATTGTGGCCGAAATTTTTGGTGCTGATGCGGCCTTGTGGTTGTTCGGTTCGCGCGTGGATGATACCAAGCGCGGCGGCGATGTGAATTTATACGTCGTCCCCGTGGCGCAGGATGACTTGTTTATGAAACGCGTCCGTTGTCTGGGCAGGCTGGAAGCGGTATTGCTTTATCCGGTGGACTTGGTGGTGCATGAAGCGGGACGCGACTTGCCGATTTACCGTATCGCGGCGCAGGGGATCAGCTTATGAACGGAATCGAGGCATTGCGCGACAAGCTGAATCAGTTACAGAAAATGCGCCGTCATCTGGCTTATTCTCACGACAAAGTGGCAGCTTGGTGGCGAGTGGATGCCGATTTTGACGGCTGGAACGAGGATCAGCTTGAATCGCTTACCGCGTTCAAGGGACGTTTTGCCGAGTTCCAGGATCATGTGGCTGCTGCGATGAAATTGATTGCGAATATTGAAGGTGAAGATGCGCGGCTGTTCACCTATGTGCTGAATTACATGGTGCAGTTAGAGATTATTGCCGACATGAACGACTGGCAGGCGGTGCGCGGCTTGAGAAATACCGCAACCCATGGCTATTCGGAGTTGGAAACGGCCAAGGCGAAACACTTTGATAGCTTGCTGCAACACACGAATTATCTTTATGAAACAGCGGAAGGTCTGGCGCGTTTTGTGGCTGGAACTTATCCATTAAAAAACGGGAATAAATCAATATGAAAATTGCAGTTTTGCCGGGTGACGGCATCGGACCGGAAATTGTCGCCCAAGCCGTGAAGGTAATGGACGCGTTGCGGCGCGATGGCTTGAAGATTGAGATGGAATATGCGGCTATCGGCGGCGCGGGGTATGACGCGGCGGGCGACCCTTTCCCTGCTGCCACCGAAGCGCTGGCGCA
>PEUR01000165.1 GCA_002780675.1 Gallionellales bacterium CG03_land_8_20_14_0_80_55_15
GTCCGTGAGAGTTGCTTGCGGGGCTGGGCTACGAACCCGGGTTGGGCGGGGCGCTGTGCAGGGCGGGATGCGGTCGTACTCGGTCAGGGGATGGACTGCGCCGATGGTCGCACGGAACAGTGCGCCATCGTCTATAATTTTTGCATCCTCTTGATTTTTAATAAATATTTTCACATCAAGCGGTCTTTTTAAACGGTTGTGCGGCTTAAGACTTGCCTAGTGCCGCAAGGTATTTGTCCGCATCCAGCGCTGCCATGCAGCCAGTCGCCGCACTGGTACAGGCTTGACGATAGATTTGATCCTGCACGTCGCCTGCCGCGAACACTCCAGAGATGCTGGTGGCGGTGGCATTGCCGTTGGCACCGCCCCGCGTTTCCACATAGCCGTTTTTCATTTCCAGTTGCCCGGCGAAAAGGTCGGTGTTCGGCTTGTGACCAATGGCGATGAATATGCCGGTCAGGGCGAGTTCCCGAGTTTCGCCGCTTTGCACATTTTTGACGCGCATTCCGGTCACCCCGCTGGCATCGCCCAGCACTTCATCCAGCGTGCTGTTCAGTTGCAGGGTGATTTTCCCTTCCGCTACTTTTTCCATCAGATGATCCATCATGATGCGCTCGGCGCGGAAGGTGTCGCGGCGGTGTACCAGTGTGACGTGTTTGGCGATGTTGGCCAGATACAAGGCTTCTTCCACGGCGGTATTGCCGCCGCCGATGACCGCCACGTCCTGCCCCCGGTAGAAGAACCCGTCGCAGGTCGCACAGCCGGAAACGCCGCGCCCCATGAAGGCGGCTTCAGAAGGCAGACCCAGATATTGCGCGGATGCGCCGGTGCAGATAATCAGCGCGTCACAAGTGTAATTGCCGGCATCGCCGATCAACTGGAAAGGCTTCTGTTGCAGTTTTGCGGTGTGGATGTGATCGAAAATAATTGCGGTATTGAAGCGTTCCGCGTGTTGCTGGAAACGCGCCATCAATTCCGGGCCTTGTACGCCCATGACATCGGCAGGCCAGTTATCCACCTCGGTGGTGGTCATCAGTTGCCCCCCTTGTGCCATGCCGGTAATCAGCACGGGATTAAGGTTGGCGCGCGCCGCATAGATAGCGGCGGTGTAGCCGGCAGGGCCTGAACCCAGAATGATGAGAGGGTGGTGTTGAGCGTTTGTAGTCATCTGATAGTGCCTGTAGTAGTGAGCGTCTGCGGTCGGGAGGGGGTTTCCGGACTGGCTTAAAGACAGTGGAGTAATAAAAAGTTCGCTGAATTTACCAGTAATGACGGTAGGCTGTCGAGCATAGGTTAAAATCAGCACGCTATGAAAAAAATTATTTTCCTTCTGGTGGCGCTACTCGTAACCTTGCACGCACTTCCCGCCCGTTCAGAAATGTTGCCCGGCACGTCCGAATTTATTGATGAAATGGTCAGCAAACATCATTTTGACCGCGATGAATTGCTTGACGTGTTCGCTCATGCGCAACATAAGCCCGCCGTTATCGAGGCGATTTCCCGTCCGCCCAAGGCTAAACCCTGGCTGCAATATCGGGCTTCCTTTGTCAATCAACAGCGTGTCAGTTATGGTCTGAAATTTTGGCAGGAGAATCGTAAAACCTTAAAGCGCGCCGAACGCCAATATGGTGTACCGCAGGAAATCATTGTCGCCCTGATCGGCGTGGAAACGATTTATGGTCGCAATATGGGTTCGTTCAGTACGCTCGATGCGCTGACTACGCTGGCGTTCGATTATCCGCGCCGTGCCGCTTTTTTTCGCGACGAACTGGAAAACTACCTGCTGCTGGCGCGCGAACAGCAGTTCGATGTGCGGGATATGAAAAGTTCATATGCGGGGGCGATCGGTATCCCGCAATTCATGCCTAGCAGCTATCGCAACTATGCGCTTGATTTTAATGGAAATTCAACTGTTGATCTGCGCAATGAGGCCGCCGATGCGATAGGCAGTGTGGGCAATTACCTGAAAGGCTACGGCTGGGTCAGGCACGGGCTGATCAGCGTGCCGGCGCAAGTGGGCGATGCGAACAGTCTGGGGGCGATTGATGCGCCGCGTAGTATGGGCGATTGGCTGACGGCTGACGTGACCACGGGTACGCGCATCACACCCGACGAGCCCGCTCGTTTGCTCGATTACACGGTTGGGGAGGGAAAGGAATTCTGGCTGGGTTTCAATAATTTCGAGGTCATCACGCGCTACAACAACAGTGATTATTACGCGATGTCGGTGTTCCAGCTTGCCGAAGTATTAAAAGCGGCGCGCAAGCCCAGGCTTAGCCCGCGCCGCTTTGTCCGCAGCTCCGGGCGCGTGAAAATACCGCAAAATAATTACCTCATAAAAGTCAAAATCCACCCCTCTCCCTGAAGCGGAGAGGCATGGCGGCTTACTCTTCAAATTGTTAATTCTCTTAGTGGCGGCTCTCCGACACTGTGCCATCTGCCGCGACATCCAGATCGCCCTGGCCTAATCGGCGGTGAAACACTTCCAGCAGCAAGCCCCAGCATTGCAAGGCAAGCGCGGCATCGTAGCGCGGACCTTCATCGCGCATGAAGGCGTGCTGCGCGTTGAATTCGTGCCAGGTGTAGCGTGCGCCGACTTCTTCGAGTCTGGACTTGACCCTGTTGCGTCCGTCCAGCGAGATATGCGGGTCTTGTCGTCCCCACACATGCATCAGCTCGCCCTTGATGTCCCCGGCTCTTGCCAGCGAATCGTCATTCATACCGAGGCCGAGGCCTTTTTTGTGCAGGTCGGTCGCATAGAAGCAGCAAGTCGCCAGCACATCCGGGTTCATCGCGGCGCGGAAGGCCAGATGCCCGCCGATACAGAAGCCCAATACCCCCAGACGACCCGTGCAATAGTCCAGCGTTTTCAGGTAATCCAGCACGGCGCGCGCATCCGAATCGTATGAAGCGAGGGGCTTGGTGATTTTGTGGGCATTGCCCCGGTCAGCGCCATCTTCGTCGTAGCCCAGCACCGTTCCGGCGGGTTCCATCTCGTGATAAATCTCAGGGCATGCGACCACGAAGCCATTGCCCGCCAGCGTGGCCGCCGTGCGGCTGATCGGTCCGGTAATCTGAAATATTTCCGAATACATCAAAATTCCCGGATAGCGACCCGGCGCGGCGGGACGGAAAATATGTACGCGCATCGTTCCGGTCGGGGTGGCAATATCGGCGAATTCGTTGGATTTAATAAGCATTTTGTATCCTGTTAAATAGGGTTGATGCGGCAGTGGGTGTTGTGGTTGGCATGAAGGTATTCGGCATGTTAAAAATTTCTATTTTTTCAAGGAGATGCGTCGCGCGCCATCGTAGCGTGCGCGCCAATACCCGTCGTCCATGCTGGCAATGGTGATGGCTTTGCCAGTACGCGGAGAATGCACGAAGCGATTCTCGCCGATAAAAATACCTACATGGGAAAACTGGCTGCGCGTCGTGTTGAAAAACACCAGGTCACCGGGCTTTAATTGGTGTGATTGCAGCGGTGTACCCGTGCGGCTCATTTCGGCGCTGGTGCGCGGTAATTTTAGCCCCAAAGAATTTTGGAATACGAACTGTACGAAGCCGCTGCAATCGAAGCCGTTTTCGCGCGAGTTTCCGCCATATTGGTAGGGTGTATCCGACAAACTCATCGCGTAAATTGCCAGACTGTTCATGCGGGCTTCCTGGTTGTCCGGCGCGCTGTGTACGAACGCGTCATGGCGCGTTGTGCTGCACGCGCCCAGTAATGACAGCAGGAGAAGGATGAGGAGTTTTTTCATGGGCTGGAATTTACGGTAGAGTGGCGTGACTTGTAAAGTGGAAATTAGGGCAAAGGGGAAATTGTGAAAAGAATCATTATGTTATGGATGATCGCGTTGCTGTCTGTGACGGGCGCGCTTGCGGCAAATGCATACGAGCTGGAAATTATCAGCCTGAAACACCGCAGCGCGGAGGAATTATTGCCCATCATTCGCCCCTTGCTGGCTGACGATGAAATGGCGAGCGGCATGAATTATCAGCTCATCCTGCGCGCCTCGCCGCGCAATGTCGCGCAAATCAGGCGGTTGCTGGACAGCCTGGACACACTGCCGCGCCGCCTGACCGTCACTGTGATGCAGGATGTGGACAGCGAAACGACAGCGCGGCTGACAGAGCTGTCCGGCAGCGTCAGTCTCGGGCACCGCGCGCGCTTCGGCGTGTCGGGTAACAACGGGGTGAATGTCGGCCTGATGCCGGGGCAAGATAGCGTGAACGCCCGCATCATCAGCACGCGCTCCCTGGAGAACGACCATAAAACCCAGCAACTGCAAGTGACGGAGGGCAATCGCGCACGCGTAGTGAGCGGCCAGAATGTTGCCGTGCCGCAACGTCAGGTGGTACAAACCCCCTGGGGAACGCAGGTGATAGACACCACCGAATACCGCGAAGTCGCCAGCGGCTTCTATGTGTTGCCGCGCCTCAACGGTGAACAGGTGACGCTGGAAATCAGCACGCAAAACGACTCGCTCGCACCGAATCAGAATATCAATCTGGCGAATGGCTATCCGGTCACGCGCATACAAAACACGTCCAGCATCGTGTCGGGACGGCTGGGCGAGTGGATCAATCTCGGTGGCCTGGGGCAGCAAAGCAACCAGGCTCATTCGACCCTTTCCTCGCGCAGCACCTCACGG
>PEUR01000022.1 GCA_002780675.1 Gallionellales bacterium CG03_land_8_20_14_0_80_55_15
ATTCCCGTGGCAACCTTTGCCATCGGCGAGGCGGGGGCGGCCAATGCCGCGTTGTTCGCCATCGCCATGTTGGCCTTGAATGACCCGCAACTGGCGGAACGCCTGAAGATTTACCGCCAACAGCAGGCAGAGAAAATCGCCGCGACGACCTTGCCCGCCTTGCCGTAGAGGGCGGGTACGACAACCGCTTGGTCCCCGCGCGCATCCAGTGCTAAGTATTTGATTTTACGGTATATTTATTTTTAACTGAGGAAGCACAATGTCCGTATTGCATGAGTCCAATTTAACCAGCTTGCCTTTGCTGCATCGCGGCAAGGTGCGTGACCTTTACGAAGTGGATGCGCAGCATTTGCTGATTGTTCAGACTGACCGTTTGTCTGCATTTGACGTGATTTTGTCAGACCCCATTCCAGGTAAGGGCGCAGTGCTCACCACGGTATCCAATTTCTGGTTTGATAAGTTGCAGCACATCATCCCCAACCACCTGAGCGGCATTGCACCGGAATCCGTGGTCAGCGGTGAGGCGGATAAGGCGCAGGTGCGCGGACGTTCCTTCGTCACCAAGAAGCTCAAACCTTTGCCCATCGAAGCGATTGTGCGCGGCTATCTGGTCGGTTCTGGCTGGAAGGAATACCAGAAGACCGGTTCAGTTTGCGGCATTGTGTTGCCCGCCGGAATGCGTGAAGCAGAAAAGCTGCCGCAACCCTTGTTCACCCCTTCCACCAAGGCGGCTATAGGCGATCACGACGAGAATATTTGTTTCGCACAAACCGTCGAATTGCTCGGTGAGGCGCGCGCCAACGAGGTGCGTATTGCTGCGATCGCATTGTATGTCGAGGCCGCTAATTATGCGGCGACCAAAGGCATTATCATCGCCGATACCAAGTTTGAATTCGGCACGGATGACGCGGGCAAGCTGTACCTGATAGATGAGGCGCTGACCCCGGATTCATCGCGTTTCTGGCCGGCAGAAGAATACCGGGTGGGCAGTAACCCGCCCAGTTTTGACAAGCAATTCGTGCGCGACTGGCTGGAGGCATCCGGCTGGAACAAGCAACAACCCGCACCGCGTATTCCCCCGGAAGTGCTGCAAAAGACGGCGGCGAAATATTTGGAGGCACAGCAACGGCTGGTCAGCCCTGCATGATTTCAGTCTCACCGCTAGTCGCAGGTTTTGCGCGTTTTCGGGCACAGCATATTGCGCGGGGAGATGTGGTTTACCGCCAACTGGTCGAAAACGGCCAACAGCCCAAGATTCTGATCGTTGGGTGTTGTGACTCGCGGGTTGATCCGGCGCTAATTTTTGATTGTGAGCCGGGTGATTTATTCGTGATACGCAATGTTGCCAATCTGGTTCCGCCCAACGAAACAGAAGACCGAGGGTATCACGGTACCAGTGCGGCGCTGGAATACGGGGTGTGTAATCTGGCGGTTCAACACATCATCGTGCTGGGTCACGCCCACTGTGGCGGGATCAAGGCATTGATGGAGGATGGTGGTTCGAGCGCCCATTCTTATATGGATGAATGGGTGAAGCTGGTGGATGAAGCGCGTTTAAGTGTTGCTAGAGATTGCGCCGAGGCCAGCGCAGAACAACGCAGCCGTGAGTGCGAAAAGCGCGCCATTCTGGTTTCCTTGCAGAATCTGCTTACCTTCCCATGGATCAAGCGACGGGTCGCCGCAGGCAGTTTGCAGTTGCACGGCTGGTACTTTGAAATCGAAAGCGGCCTGCTGCTGGCGTATAACGACGATACCGCCTGCTTTGAAGCCCTTTAACGCGAAACTCGTGCAGTGGTTCGTTGGCTCTCCTCCTTGTTCTCGTATCCTTTGGGGGGGTGCGATGGGGAGAGCGAGGCGAGGGGGTATAGTTTATTTTCCGGTCAGTTCCTTGTAACGCGCCTTGTCTGCTTCAAAACGCTTTTCTACTTCCAGTCTGTCCGCATTTTGCTTATCCAAATCAAGCTGTAAGCGTGTCATGAGTGATTGAGCTTCGGTTATGTCGTCATGCAAGGATGACGGTATTTTCTGACCAGACTTGGTTCGGGCATTGGCATCCTTTTGTAAGGTAAGCAGGCTGCTCTGAGCCATTTTGAGTCGAGTCTTGAGGCTGTTGATGCGCGCATCCACCTGCTGGATGTTGCGGGTGCGGGACAGTTCGATTTCCTCGACGCTGCTGTAAGTGCTGGTCAAGGATTTGTCGTAACGCTTCTGATCCCGAATTGTCGCCGCCTCGGCGTTATTTTTAGCTGACTCGGCTTCCTTGATGCGGTGTTCTTCGGGTGTCAAAACCTCTTGCGATTTAATAACCGTCCCGGATTTATTTAATGTTTGTCGGTCCTTATTGGCATATTCCGGCGGAATGGTTTCGCCGTAATGCGTTCTGCCCTGGTCATCAACCCATTTGAAGGTTTTTGCTGCGGCAGGCAGTGACATAGCCGCACTAATAACCAATATAATCAATAAGTTATACTTCATCATTGCACACTCCAAAAAGATCGCGATACGCCTTTACGGCTGTCAAATTCGCTGTAAATTCGGCTTCGCCTTGCAAGAATCCTAACAAGTCGTTGAGCGTGGCTATCGCCACCACCGGGATGCCGTAGTCTTGATGCACTTCCTGCACTGCGGACAAATCGCCCAAACCTCGTTCCATGCGATCCAGTGCGATGACCACCGCACAGGGCTCGGCTCCTGCGGCGCGTATCAGTTCGATGGACTCGCGCACCGATGTCCCCGCCGAAATCACATCGTCAATAATCAGCACCCTGCCGTCTAATTTTGCGCCTACCGTCGTACCGCCTTCGCCGTGATCCTTGGCTTCCTTGCGGTTGTAACAATACGGTACATTGCGGCCTTGCTCCGCGAGTGCAATCGCCGCGCCGGTTGCCAGCGGGATACCCTTGTAGGCGGGGCCAAACAGCATGTCGAATGAAATGCCCGATGCAAGTATCGCCTGCGCATAAAACTGCGAGAGTTGGCGCATCGAATCGCCGTCATTGAACAAGCCGGCGTTAAAAAAATAGGGAGATAAGCGCCCCGCCTTGGTTTGAAATTCGCCGAAGCGCAGCACCTTTTTCTCAATGGCGAAACGGATAAAGTCGTGTCTGAAATTGAACATGGTGATGGCGCGGTGGGTAATGAAGTAGGTGTCCATTATAATGGACGACCTCTATCATTGGAATTTTTCATGCGCATCATCTCGATCAATCTGAACGGTATTCGCTCTGCGGTCAGCAAGGGATTCCTTGACTGGCTGGCGTTACAGGATGCCGATGTCATTTGTTTACAGGAACTTAAGGCGCAAGCGGCTGATATGACGGAAGCCATGCTCGCCCCGCACGGCTATTACGGCTATTTCCATTACGCCGAAAAGAAGGGCTACAGCGGCGTGGGCATTTACTGCCGTACCCAGCCGCGACAAGTCATTGTCGGTCTGGGGATAGCCGAATTTGATGTAGAAGGGCGCTATATTTGTGCCGATTTTGCCGATTACAGTGTGGTCTCGCTGTATCTGCCATCGGGCTCCAGCGGCGAGGAGCGTCAACAGGTGAAATTCAACTTCATGGCTGCGTTCCTGCCACATTTGCGCGAGTTGCGCGCCTCTGGTCGGGAAGTTATCGTGTGCGGCGACTGGAACATCGCCCACCGGGAAATAGACCTGAAAAACTGGCGCGGCAACAAAAAGAACTCCGGCTTCCTGCCCGAAGAGCGCGCCTGGCTGACTGAATTGTTCGATGAAGTCGGCTTCGTGGATGTGTTTCGCAAGTTACACCCAGCGCTGGAAGCCTACACCTGGTGGTCAAATCGCGGCCAGGCCTGG
>PEUR01000155.1 GCA_002780675.1 Gallionellales bacterium CG03_land_8_20_14_0_80_55_15
AAGAAATTGACGAAGACATCACCGTGCGCGGCATCGTCGAAGGACGCTTTCAGCTTCCCTTGCCGACTGACCGTCTTGCCGCCTAACGATCATGGCTCAAGCCAACCCAAATTATGAATCGTCAGCGCCATGATCGTTTCCCTCACCTCAATCCTCTCCCGCTTGCGGTAGAGGAGGCAAACGAATCGCTGCGCGAGATTCACATTCATTGAAAGGACTCACCATGCAACTCACCCAAATCAAGCAAATTTCCGGCACGCTGGTGTTAAAAACCGGCCTGCACATCGGCGGTGGCGACACTGAAATGCACATCGGCGGGATTGACAATCAGGTCGTCAAAGACCCGGTATCCGGCCTGCCCTACATTCCCGGTTCCTCGCTCAAGGGCAAGATACGCAGCCTGCTGGAGTGGAAACTGGGGTTGGTACTCGCTTCTGACGGCAAACCTTTTTCCTTCAAGCAACTCAAAGACGGCGAAGTTAATACCGATGCCGAAAACTTGCTGCGCCTGTTCGGTGGCGCGCCTGACAAGGAAGCTGACGAGAAGATCAAAGCCATCGGTCCGACCCGTCTCGCATTCTGGGATTGCGCTCTCAACAAGACCTGGAAAGAAGAAATACTGGACAAGCGCAACCTGCTGGCTACCGAAGCCAAATCGGAAAATACCATCAACCGCATCTCCGGGACGGCGGATAATCCGCGTTTTACCGAGCGCGTCATCGCGGGTTCTCAATTTGACTTTCGCCTCAGCCTCAAGGTGCATGACGGCGAAGACCTGCTGCCCCTGTTGCTGCAAGGCTTGAAGCTGCTGGAACTCGATAGTCTGGGCGGTTCCGGTTCACGCGGCTACGGCAAGATTGAATTCAAAGACCTCAAGATAATAGATGGCGAGGCGCTGACCCTTCCCGATAACCCGTTTGCAGAAGGAGCCTCATCATGACACTTGCAGAAGCATTTCAGCGTGCTACCGCGTTGCCCCAGGAAAAACAGCAGGAACTTTCCGAGTTCATCGAGTTTCTTTTATCTCGCTCCAAAACGAAGCGTGTCCAAACAGAAAGTACCGAACTAGAACTCGACACTCCCTTCTTCGGCATGTGGGCAGACCGGCCGGAGATGGCTGATAGCGCGGCTTATGTTCAAGCCTTGCGCCAACGTGAATGGGAAGGCCGCCATGCTGCTGATTGACACGGACATCATCATTGATGCTGGCAGAGGTGACGTGCAGGCCAAAGAATTTCTGGGTCAGGTTGCAGCGCAGCATATTCTGGCTATTTCGACCATTACTCGACTAGAGCTACTCGCGGGATGCCGAAATCTGCGCGAATGGAATTTGACCCAAATCGCTGTGCGCCAATTTACTGAACTGGAATTGACTACGGAAATTTCTCGGATTGCGGTAACCCTATTTGAGCACTATCGCCTGAGTCACGGCATCGCCTTGGCAGATGGCTTGATTGCAGCCACGGCACTCAGTAACGGGATTCCGCTGGTTAGCAAGAATCAACGGCATTTCAGATTCATTGAAAATCTCAATCTGTTGCCCTATCCGCCAACACCATGACTACATACCGCGCCACGCTCAAACTCCACACGGCTTTCGGTACGCCGCTGGCGGGTGACACCCTGTTTGGTCAACTGTGCTGGACAGCGCGCGAACACTTGGGGGAAGCCGAACTTGAACGGCTGCTTAAAGGCTATACCTCAGACAATCCCTGGCTGGTCGTCTCGGACGGTTTTCCATCGGGTTATCTGCCTAAACCCAATGTGCCAGCGTCACTTGTGAGTGCTAATTTTGTGGGTGCGAATTCATTCGCACATGAAAAGCGTGCGATTGCAACGGTTCTCGCAGGCATTTCGCCGTCAGGAGAAAGCTCGCAAATCGCACCCACGAACCAGACCCAGCAACGCAAGGCCGAGAAAGCCAAACGCTGGATTCCGCTTTCCGAAATCGGCAAATCCTTGTCGGAAATGTTGGCTGCTGCGGTGAATGACAAAGAGGCCTTCGCCAACGGCAAGCCCGTGGAAGCGCCGCAACCGCATAACACCCTGAACCGACTTACCGGCACCACGGGTGAAGGAGAATTTGCGCCCTACACCCAGCCGCAAATATTCTTCGCAAGAGATCAACGCGTGGATCTGTATTGCGTGCTGGACGAAACCCGCATCTCATTGAAAACATTTAAAACTTTACTGGAAGCCATCGGTAGCCACGGCTTTGGCCGTGATGCCTCCATCGGTCTGGGCAAATTTACGGTCGAAACTATTTGTGCGAATGAATTCGCACCCACGAAAACCGTCCGTCCTCCTGTGGGTGCGAATTCATTCGCACAAGAAAATACCGCCATTGTGGGTGCGACAGATTCGCACAATGCCATCGAAAACCGTTCGAATACAACGATTCTCCCAGGCCTTTCGCCGTCAGGTGAAAGCTCGCAATTCGAACCCACGGCCTATCTCACCCTTGCACCCTGCGCACCACAAGGGCTGGGCTTTGATGGCGACAAAAGCTACTGGCGCGTCATCACCCGTTTCGGGCGGCACGGTAATTTGCACGGCCTGTCCAGCAAGCCCTTCAAGAATCCCGTACTGCTCGCCGCCACCGCTGCGGTATTCGTGCCGCAAGATGCCTACACCCCCAGCCAGTTTATCGGCCAGGGCTTAGGCGGGGACGGACAATTATCCGAAATCGAACCCGCCACCGTGCAGCAAGGCTACGCGCCGGTCGTCGGCATCAGGATGGAGGTGTGATCATGGAATTCATGCAAATCAAGCCAATCACCATCAGCACACTGTCGCCCGTGCATATAGGCTGCGGAATAGATTACGAGCCGACCAATTACGTCATGGATGGTGACTGCCTGTACCCATTCCCTTGGATAGACGAAGCTGCATTTGCGACTGAAGAGCAACTCAGAAATTTGCTTGCGCAGGCCGGTTCCATCCAAGGTTTGTGGCATATATTCCACAGTGAAACGCACCTCAATACAATGAAGTCATTGGCGGGTCGTTTTTTGCCTATGAAATCAGGCATCAAGAAACAGCAGGATCAGCGTATCCAGCAAATGCAATTTCCTCTTATTATTGAACGCACTGCGTTTGACCCAATCTCTGATTTGCCTATCTTGCCTGGCACCGGCTTGAAAGGGGCTATCCGCACCGCGCTGTTGGAATATTTGGCGCGGGAACAAAATTTTCCAGAAGCATCATATGTTTTCAAGAATAAAAATACACAGATTCAAGAAAGATTGATGGGAGGAAGTTTTGCCAGCGATCCACTGCGCTTATTAAAAATTTCTGATGCGATGTTGGACGCTAATTGTTCCGAACCAACCCGGATTTTGAGTAAACAAAGTCGTCATCGTAAGGATAATTCTGCCACTTCAGTAAGGGATGCTACGCAGAATTTTCCAGAATGTATTGAGCCCTTTATGGCAGAGGCTTTTCGTTCCGAGTTAACTATTCTTGAAAATCGTAATACTTGGCTGGAAGCAGATCAAAAACGTCAAATAC
>PEUR01000106.1:0-2936 GCA_002780675.1 Gallionellales bacterium CG03_land_8_20_14_0_80_55_15
GATAATATCGGAGAGCATCTCGCCACCCTTGAGAACCTTGAAGCGCGCGGCATCTTCGCCGCCTTCACCCGTATTGGAACGACCGCCGATACGGTTCATCGCGATGGCTAGCGTGGTATGCGCTTCTGTCGAAATCGAACCCAGGGACATCGCGCCGGTCACAAAACGCTTGACGATATTCTTGGCTGGCTCGACCTCATCCAACGGCACGGCAGCACCCGCCGACTTCAGTTCAAACAGGCCGCGCAAGGTTTTCAACTTGGTTGCTTGCTCGTTGACCAGTTTGGCGTATTCCTTGTAAGTCGCGGCATTATTGGTGCGCGTGGCATTTTGTAACTTGGCGATGGTGTCGGGTGTCCACATGTGTTCTTCGCCGCGCACGCGATACGCATATTCGCCGCCCGCTTCCAGCATAGTCGCCAGCACCGGGTCATTGCCAAAGGCATTGTGGTGGGTGCGCACGGCTTCTTCCGCTACTTCGCTCAAACCGATACCTTCGATTTGTGTCGCTGTTCCGGTGAAATATTCCGCGACAAAGGCGGAATTCAGGCCGATGGCCTCAAATATCTGTGCGCCGCAATAAGACTGATAGGTGGAAATCCCCATCTTGGACATAACCTTCATCAAGCCCTTGTCTATTGCCTTGACAAAACGTTTTTTGGCCTCTTTCACATCCACGTTGGCGGGCAGATTCATCGCCGCGATAGTCTCGTAAACCAGCCACGGACAAACCGCTTCGGCACCGTATCCCGCCAGCAAGGCGAAGTGATGCACTTCGCGAGCCGAGCCGGTATCCACCACCAACCCGGTGCTGGTACGCAAACCGGCACGCACCAGATGTTGGTGAACTTTGGAACACGCCACCAGAGCAGGAATCGCCACCCTTTCCGCCGACAGGGCGCGATCTGACAAAATCAGCACGTTATACCCATCAGCTACCGATTGATCTGCGGCGGCACAGAGCGCTTTAACGGCCGCATCACAGCCCGCCGCGCCCAGCGCCACCGGATAAGTCATATCCAACACCAGTGAGCGGTAACGTCCCTGGGTGAGCTGATCAATATTGCGCAGCTTGGCGATGTCGTCGTTCATCAACACCGGCTGATGCACTTCCAGACGCAGTGCCGGAACAGTTTCCTCAATACCCAGCAGATTGGGCTTGGGACCGATGAAGGAAGTCAGCGACATGACGATTTCTTCGCGTATCGGGTCAATCGGCGGGTTGGTCACTTGTGCGAACAACTGCTGAAAATAATCGTAAAACACGCGATTCTTGTTGGACAACACCGCCAGCGCCGCGTCTGTCCCCATCGAACCATTGCCTTCGCCGCCCGTAACAACCATCGGCATCAGGATGAATTTAATATCTTCCTGCGAGTAACCAAACGCCTGTTGCGTGTCCAGCAACGATGCATTCAAGTTGTTTTCGCTGGCGGCAACGGGCATATCGCCGAGGAAGAAACGGGATTGCTCGATCCAGTCACGATAGGGCTTGGCCTTGGCAAGCTCGGCTTTTAGCTCGGCATCGTCAATGATGCGCCCGGCTTCCATATCTATGAGGAACATCTTGCCCGGCTGCAAGCGCCATTTTTTGACGACTTTGTGCTGAGGAATATCCAGCACGCCCATTTCGGAGGCCAGCAACACCATATCGTCGTCAGTAATCAAATAGCGCGCCGGGCGCAGCCCGTTACGGTCAAGCGTCGCGCCTATCATGCGGCCATCGGTAAAGGCTACGGCGGCAGGGCCATCCCAAGGCTCCATCAATGCAGCGTGATATTCATAAAAAGCGCGGCGGTCTTCATCCATCAAGGGATTGTCCGACCAGGCTTCTGGAATCAGCAACATCATCGCGTGCGGCAGGGAATATCCGCCCGCCACCAACAATTCCAGCGCATTGTCGAAACAAGCAGAATCGGACTGACCATCCACGATCAGCGGCCAGAGCTTTTCCAGGTCTTCGCCGAGCAACTTGGAGGACATCGCCGCATGGCGCGCCGCCATCCAGTTCACGTTACCGCGCACGGTATTGATTTCGCCGTTGTGCGCAATCATGCGGAAAGGATGCGCCAGATTCCAGGTCGGGAAAGTATTGGTAGAGAAACGTTGATGCACCAGGGCCAGCGCACTGATGACACTGATGTCTTGCAGGTCGGGAAAATATTTACCCACCTGATCGGCCAGCAACATGCCCTTGTAAACAATCGTGCGGGCAGACAGGGAAGGAACATAGAAGCCTTTCCCTTGCGCGTCCGGCAGGCTATTGATGGCATGTTCGGCGGTCTTGCGAATCACGAACAGTTTGCGCTCGAAAGCCTCCGTGTCTGCGCAATTTGCACCGCATCCGATAAATACCTGACGCACTGTGGGTTCGACCAACTTGACGCTTTCACCCAGAATGGTGCTGTTCACCGGCACATCGCGCCAGCCCAGCAACTGCTGACCTTCGGCGGCAACTTTGTCGGCGACGATTTGTTCGCAAACTGCGCGGCTCGCCGCATCGCGCGGCAGGAACATCATGCCCACACCGTAACGCCCCACTTCCGGCAACACCACGCCTTGCGCCGCGCACTGCGCGCGCATGAATGCATCGGGTATTTGCAACAAAATGCCCGCACCGTCGCCCGCCAGCGGGTCAGCACCCGTCGCACCGCGATGGGTCAAGTTTTCGAGAATCTGCAACCCCTGACTAATCATGTCATGGCTTTTCTTCCCCTTGATATGGGCGACAAAGCCCACACCACAAGCGTCATGTTCCTGGCGCGGATCATACAAACCTTGTTGCTGCGGTAAATAAGAGTTAACCACGGAGTACCTCAATCAAATCAAACTGGACTAAAAATGCTACGCCCCGCCAAGCAGGGTTACGCTAATTTTCAAAATCCCGTTAAAGCAAAAAAATGACGACACGCGTCGCCATACCTACTACTGAACTA
>PEUR01000106.1:2948-14271 GCA_002780675.1 Gallionellales bacterium CG03_land_8_20_14_0_80_55_15
GAAAGGGCTGGAATCTTACCTTTATTCATGCTTATCAGCAACCGAAGCGATACGTGCGACCGTCGCTATCCTTCCTCTACCGCGAACAGTCGTTGATGTTCGCGGATGGCATAACGATCTGTCATGCCGGCAATGTAGTCTGCCACGCCTCGGGCGCGCCCCGCTTCCGACTGGCTGACATCGGGCTGGAACGGTGTGGGCAGCAAGCGACCATCCGCCATGAAAGCGCCGAACAATTCGCCGATGATGCGCTGCGCCTTGGCGCTCATGCGCACCACGCGATAGTGACGGTACAAATGTATATGCAGAAATTTCTTGAGTTCGCGCTGCCTGGCGATTAACGCGGGACTAAAGGCGATCAGCGCAGGGGCGTTGCGCACATCTTCCAGCGTGACTAACCGTTGTGCGGCGATGTTGCTTGCACTCTGCGCGATCAAGTCGCTCACCAGAGTGTTGATCATGCGCCGCACGGTTTCATGCACCACGCGCCGCCCAGTCAGATTCGGGTGAGCCTCTTGCACGGCTTGCAGGTGTTCTGCTACCAACGGCACGTCGGATAATTGTTCCAATGTAATCAAGCCTGAACGCAAGCCATCGTCCACATCGTGATTGTTATAAGCGATCTCGTCGGCGAGGTTGGCGATCTGTCCTTCCAGAGAAGGGCGGCGATTAGTCAGGAAGCGTTCGCCCAGCTCGCCGAGCAGCGCGGCTTTGTCGGGCGAGCAATGCTTGAGCATTCCTTCGCGCGTCTCGAAGCACAGATTCAAACCATCGAAGGTGGCATAACGCCGTTCCAGCACGTCCACTACCCGCACCGATTGCAGGTTGTGTTCAAAACCACCATATTCTTTCATGCAGCCGTTCAGCGCATCCTGTCCGGCGTGACCAAACGGGGTATGCCCCAGGTCATGCGCCAGCGATATAGCCTCGACCAGGTCTTCGTTCAAATGCAAACGGCGCGCAATCGAGCGGGCGATTTGCGCCACTTCGATGCTGTGCGTCAGACGCGTGCGAAACAGGTCGCCCTCATGATTCACGAACACCTGAGTCTTGTATTCGAGGCGACGAAATGCGCCGGAATGGATGATGCGATCTCGGTCGCGCTGAAATTCGCTGCGCCCCTGCGGCGGCGCTTCAACAAACTGCCTGCCACGAGAATTCGCCTCAGACACGGCATAACTGGCAAGATTCAAAGCTGAATCTTGCCGCGATTCGTTCGCAACATCGCCCTCCGGGAGAGCGTGGGTGTGAGTGAAAGCGGTTGTGGCAGATTCTGTCGTCATGGGTGACCTATCTCCCTGTTCGCTAGTCATGGGTGCAGGCCTCCAGCGTCTGTTCCAATAGTTCGCCCGGCACATTGCTCTCAATCACGGCCTCGCCTACCTGCTTGAGCAACACGAAGCGCAGCTTGCCGCCTTCGACTTTTTTATCCAGCCCCATGTAATTCAGATAGCTTTCCATGCCCAGATCAGGTGCTGTCACCGGCAGCCTGGCGCGTTCAAAGAGTTTGCGGATGCGCGTCACATCCTGCGCGCTTATCCAGCCCATGCGCTGCGACAAGTCTGCGGCCATGATAGTCCCTGCCGCCACACCCTCACCATGTAGCCACACGCCATAGCCCATACCGGACTCGATAGCATGACCGAAGGTATGCCCCAGATTAAGCAAGGCGCGCTCTCCGCTTTCCCGCTCGTCCGCCGCCACGACCTCTGCCTTGTTCTGGCAACTGCGCAGCACCGCGTATTGCAGCGCGCTCGGTTCGCGTGCCAGCAGCCTGTCCATGTTCTGCTCCAGCCAACCCAGAAAAGGCAGATCGCGTATCAAACCATACTTGATGACTTCCGCCAGCCCCGCCGAGAGTTCCTTGTCGGGCAGGGTATCAAGCGTGGTGATGTCAGCCAATACCAGACGCGGCTGGTAAAACGCGCCGATCATGTTCTTGCCTAGCGGGTGATTGATGCCGGTTTTGCCGCCCACCGAGGAATCCACCTGCGCCAGCAACGTGGTCGGAATCTGGATAAACGGTACGCCGCGCAAGTAGCTTGCCGCGGCGAAGCCCGTCATGTCGCCGACAACCCCTCCCCCCAGCGCGATGAGCGGCGTGCTGCGTTCGCAGCGATGGGTCAACAGAGCGTCATAAATCAAGTTGAGTGTTGCGCCGGTCTTGTAAACTTCGCCGTCCGGCAAAATGACTGGCACACTGCTCACCCCGATGCTTTGCAAAGTTTGCTGTAGCTTGGCAAGATACAGCGGAGCAACCGTGGTATTGGTCACAATGGCGGCACGTTTTTGGGGGAAGTAGGCCCGCAATAACTCGCCATTGCCCAGCAGGCCGCTGCCTATCTGTATCGGATAACTGCGCTCCGCCAGCCCAACTTCCAGTGTCTGCATCATTTTCATCTCTTCCGAAAATACTATAACCTATTGACATTATTGGATTTTTTGTATGATTCAATAGCCGCGACTAATTTCAGCATCAAGGCATGAACGTTTTGTCTGCCGGTAGGCATGACAATATCCGCCACTTGTTGATAATAGGCTTCGCGCTGGCGCAGCAATCCCGCCAGCTTTTCGTATGCATTACCGGTCTGCAACAATGGGCGGTTACGATCATTACGGGTGCGCAGCCAAAGATCATGCACGCTGGCTCTGAGATAAATGACGATGCCGTTGTGCCGCAACAGGGTGCGATTCTCATTGGCGATAACCGCACCGCCGCCAGTCGCCATGACCAGCCCGTTACGCTGCACCAGATTTTCGAGCGCAGCCGTTTCGCGCTGACGAAACCCCACTTCACCCTCGACATCGAAAATGTGCGGAATCGTCACGCCGGTGCGAAACTGGATTTCCTCGTCGCTATCCACAAAATCCTTGCCCAGATGCTTTGCCAGCACACGCCCCATGGTGGTCTTGCCCGACCCCATCATGCCCACCAAAATCAGATTGCCTGACTCGAATTTACGCGTGCTATCGCTGTTTGAGGTATTTTGCATGGCGCGTATTGTAAACGATTAGCGTGCCCAGCAAAGAGGCAAGCGGGCAAGCGGGGCAGGCCTTTACTTTATACGAAACTGACAATGGAAAAGCCCGGACAAGCCGGGCTATTGCCAATTCCTGTGTAATCGTTTGATTAGCGCAAATTCAGAGCGTCTTGCATGATTTTGGGTGAAAGGAAAACCAGCAATTCGTCTTTGGCCGTTGAGACACCCTTGCTCTTGAACAGATAACCGAGGACTGGAATATCTCCCAACAAAGGAACCTTGTTTACAATGGTCGTATCATTTTGCTTGTAGACACCGCCAATTACCACTGTTCCACCATTTTCCACCAGCACCTTGGTGACCACCTTGTTGGTGTTAATGGCTGGAACAGTTCCTGTTACAACGCCTCGCGCATCCTTATTGATTTCAACCGTCATATCTACATTGTTGTCCGGCGTGATATTGGTCTTTACGCCCAATCTCAACACTGCCTTTTTGAAGGAGGTGGTACTTGTGACTGCGCCACCCGTAGAAACATTGTTTATCGTATAAGGAATTTCTTCGCCCTGCTCAATAATCGCCCATGCTGTGTCCTTATCGGCACTCACCACACGCGGACTGGAAATAATCTTACCTTGTTCATCCGATTCCATTGCATTCAATTCCAGGTTAAGCACTTTGGTTGCCGCCGCATTAAACAAGGCAAATTGAAAAACGCCCGCCAACGGCTGGCCTACTGTCACAGGCAGATTCACATTACCAGTATTTGGCGCAAGCACAGAACCCAAACCGCCCCCAGCCGCCGTCAAGCCACCTCTCACGCCGGTAACACCATTGGCTCCCCCCTGAGCTTGAGGCACGCCGAGAGGATAATTTTTATCGGTGTAACCCAGCCTAACACCCAAATTGCGGGCAAACCCGTCATGCGCCTCAACTACACGCGCTTCAATCAGAACCTGACGTGCCGGCACATCAATCTGTTTGAGTATCCTGCGCACATCTTCCAGACGGGTGGGCGTATCCTTCACGAACAGCGTATTGGTTCGTGCATCTGCCATCGCGCTGCCGCGACTCGACAATATACTCAAGGGAGCGGCGGATGCTTCGCCATTCGCTGGAGAAGTAACGGCTTCATTAGCATTAGAACTTGTCTGATTCTGATTAGCGGACTCCTTGGCATATCCCTTGCCCATCAGAATCTCCACAGCATCCGCTGCCCTTGCATAACCTAACTGAAAACTCTCGGTTTGCAATTCTTCCAATTCCGAAATTTCCTTGCGCGATGTCAAGTCAACCTTCTCTTTGGCAGCCAATTCCTCACGCGGGGCGACCTGTATCACGTTGCCGTTACGGCGCATGTCCAAACCACTGCTTTGCAGGATGATGTCCAGAGCCTGATCCCAGGGTACATCTTTCAAGCGCAGTGTCAGATTGCCTTTTACCGTATCGCTGATGACCATATTCAACTCGGTAAAGTCGGCAATAACATTCAGCGCCTCACGCACCGTAATATCCTGGAAGTTGAGTGTCAGTTTATCCCCGGTATAGCCACCCTGTTTAGGTTTGCCCAGTTGGTGAGCCTCTTCCACAACGGGTTTCACTTCGATGATGAATTTACTGTCTGTCTGATATGCGGAATGCTCCCAGTTGCCTTTTGGCTCAATCACCATGCGGGTATCGGCACCTTGCGCGAAAGTATCCACTGTTTGCACGGGCGTGGCGAAATCCACCACATCCAGCTTGCGCTGCAAATTACGCGGCAGACTGGTTTTAAGAAAGTCAACAATCAGTTTGGTACCCTGACGACGAATGTCTATGCCCAACCCCGCATCAGACAGATCAACCTGAATACGCCCTGCGCCATTATTGCCACGCCGGAAATCAATGTCGCTCAACGCATGATTTTGCACCCCATGCTTTGCCTCGGCAAAACGTGAAATGTTGCTTGCGGCGGCCGCATTGGCGGCTTTGCCATGCAGGGTAATCAGTACAGCATTGCCATCCAGCTTGGCATCGTAGGTCAGCATCTGATTGAGATTGATGACCAGACGGGTACGCGACCCTGCCTGAATGATATTGGCGCTACGCAAATCCCCTGCCGAAAATTCCTGCACCGAACGCCCTAGCGCATTTTCAGTCCCGGGGAAATCCAGTGCAATGCGCGGCGGGACATTGATGGTGAATCCGGCTGGCAGGTTCGCCAGCGGCTCTGTCATCTGCACCTTGATAACGCTCTCGCCCGCAGCAGAATTGATGACGCTTAAATCAGTAATTTTATTCTGGTTGGCGGCCTGCACATTAGCCATGCCGAACACCAGCGCCAGACCCAACACACGCAAAGAATTTTTTATCATGCTTTTTAACTCGGGATAATTTAAGCGGGCATACCGCATAGCGGAAGCTCGCAATGATAGATTTGTCGTGATGCAATTAAGTTGTGCCATCGAGTACTCCCCAATCATTCCATCAATTGCAGACTGCTGTTACGATCAGACCAGTCACCGGTGCTGTCCTGCACCACTTCTTTAATCAAGATTTCCGTATCAGTTACCTTGGTAATCAAACCGAAATTCATGCCCACATAATTACCTGCCCTGACTTGGTGCAGCTTGCCGTCAGGTGCGCGCACCACGGCAAACCCGACCTTGCTTTTAAATACATAGCCGACCATCTTGAGACTTTCCAGAGGAAATTCCTCCAATGCCTCCTTCGGGCGATCAAAATCCGGTTCGTTTTCCCCACGTTTTCCGCTGGTACTCGATTCGGGTTTGCGCGGTTTGAAGGGGTCTGCGACACGCGTATCGTTGTTATAAGCAAAAGGCTCATAGATTCTCACGCTGGGCGGCGGCGGGATTTTACCGCGCATATCCGCACCGGAGTTTTTAACAAAGTCCCGCAAATCCTGAAATTCCTCCCCACCGCAACCTGTCAGAACAAGCGTAGCAAGCACAAGATAAATTAACCTCATTTTTTAGCCCCCGCCGCTCTGGTAGCCGCTCTTTGCGCCGCAAGCTCTTCTTCGTCCAGATAACGAAAAGTCTTGGCAATGGCTTCCATCACCAATATCCCGCCCGCTGGCTTAATGGATATTTCATTCAGCGTCACAATGCGCGGCAGCATGGAAATGTCACTCGAAAAGTTACCTAGATCGTCGTAATTACCTGTCACCTTGATCGCAATCGGCTGCTCGGCAAATGAGCCGTTTATAACTTCAGCACCGGGACGAAACAGATCGAACTGCAAGCCTCGCCCCAATCCAGCCTGGTTAACATCGGTCAACAAGGCATCCATTTCCGATTTATTCGGTAATTGCTTGAGCAAGGCACCAAAGGATTCCTGCGTTTCCAGCAACTGTTTTTTCATCAGATCCAAATTGATCGCCTGACTTTTTTTGTTCAGGAACGTCTCCTTGAGCCGTTCTTCCTCCCCTTTGGCAGCAGTCAGACTTTCCCATTGACCCTGCCAGTCCAGCAAGGCACCCAACACCAGTACACCGACAAACATCGCCGCAAAAGCCAATAACTTAGCCTTCCACGGCCATTCGCCAGGTTTGTTGGGATTAAGATTTTTAAATTCGTCCAAGTTCATCACGGCACCTCTTTCTTTGCGCCGACAGGCTTGGCGGGAGCGGCATCTACATCCTGCAACTTGGTCAAATTGAAAGTGAGGGTAAATTCACTGAGTCGCACACCCTTCACGTCGGTTGAATGAATTTCCACCAAAGCAGGCGATTCCAGCCATGCAGAATCTTCAATCGCCCGCATCAATGTGGAAACCCGCGCATTCGATTGTGCGTAGCCAATCAGATCAATGCCATCTCCTTTTTGCTTGATTGACTTTAAGTAAACGCCTTCGGGCAAAATATGCAGCATTTGATCCAACAGATGCACAACGCGCGAACGGTCGCTTTGTAATTTTTCAACCGCCTCCTTACGCTCCAGCAAGGATTTAGTTTGTTCGCGCAGCTTCCTGATTTCCGCAATTTGCTTGTCCAATATTGCAGTTTCCTGCTGCAAATAAGCGTTGCGACGCTCCTGATAATAAATTTGCGCACTGATAGCACCATGCACCAGCCCCCAAATCAACACGCCCATCAACACGCTAAGAATGCTCAAGCTAATGAACTGTCTTTTTCTGGCGCGACGCTTTTCCTCACGGTGAGGCAATAAGTTAATGCGTATCATGATGGGTCAAACCTCCGCATTGCCAAACCGCAGGCAACAATCAGTGCCGGTGCGTCAGCCTGTAATTGGCGGGGCTTGATTCGGCTGGACAACGTCATCAATGCAAACGGATTGGCCACCATGGTACTTACCTGAGTTCTTGTCGCTACCGCATCATCCAGCCCCGGCAATACCGAACTGCCGCCAGCCAACACAATATAATCAACTTCGTTGTAATGCGAAGAAGTAAAGAAAAACTGCAAGGCGCGCGCTATCTCCATGACCAGACTATCGCGGAAGGGTATCAGCACATCACTCTCGTAATTGTCCGGCAAACCACCGTTACGCTTGGCCGATTCTGCCTGTTCCTGCGTCAGACTGAACATGGTTTGAATTTGCTGCGTTAATTGCTCACCGCCAATTTGCTGATCACGCGTGTAAACCGATTGTCCATTACGCAGTACGTTCACACTCATCGTAGTCGCGCCAATATCAATCAGTGCCACGCATTTATCGTCAGCCTGCTCTGGCAACTGCGCTCGTATTTGTGAAAAGGCGGTTTCTGCCGCAAAAAGCTCTACATCTACCACGACAACTTTAAGCCCTGCCGCCTCCGCCGCTGCCACTCTGTCTTCAACATTTGCCTTGCGCGAGGCTGCCAGCAACACTTCCAATTCATCCTCATTGCCAGGTGCCGGCCCTAACACCTGAAAATCCAGATTGACCTCTTCCAGCGCAAAAGGGATATATTGGTTCGCCTCGGACTCGACCTGAAACTCCAGATCTTCCTCGCTCATGCCCGCAGGTAACAGAATTTTTTTAGTAATAACGGCAGCAGCAGGAAGCGCAACAGCAACGTTCTTGATTCGCGTCCCCAGACGTTTATAGGCTCGTTGCAACGTCTCCGCAAGCGCATCCAGGTTGTTGATATTGCCATCGCTGACCGCGTCTTTCGGCAAAGCCTCAATGGCATAGCACTCAACGGTGTATGAACCGTTGTTGGGTAACTGACTTAACTCGACCAGCTTGACTGAGGATGAGCTTATATCCACCCCAATCAGGGGTGGCATTTTGGTCTGGAGAAAATCCAGCAATTCATCAAAATTCACTTTGGACATAGACCGTTCGGAGCACTTCCGTATAAATTGGATTAAATCCTAGCAACAACTTACATCTGTGTAAAGACGTTTTTAGGGGGCGCGATTATCTCGTATAATCCCCGCGCTGGTCGAACAATACCATTGTTAATTATTATTGAACAACTATTCCATGCTTACACGCCGCTGGCTACTTCCCTTTATCGTTCTGCTCACGCTCATTTCGTTGCCGGCATTATTGCTGGGCATCGCGGCGATGTTAACTTATCCGACCCTGCCCTCACTGGAGGCGCTCACCGATTATCACCCTATTGTTCCATTGCGAATCTACAGTGCGGATGGCGTTTTACTGGGCGAATTCGGCAAGGAGCGGCGCGCGCTGGTTAAAATTGCCGACGTGCCCGAATCAATGATACATGCCATTCTGGCAGCGGAAGATGACAGTTTCTATCGGCATGGCGGCGTTGATTACGCGGGTGTCCTGCGCGCTGCGCTGTCCAACTTTACGTCTGGCGGCACCCATCAAGGCGCGAGTACCATCACCATGCAAGTTGCCCGAAATTTTTTTCTGACCAAGGAAAAAACCTTTACCCGAAAATTCAATGAGGTATTGTTGGCCTTCAAGATTGAGCACTACCTCAGTAAGGATGAAATTCTTCAGCTGTACATCAACCAGATTTATCTCGGGCAACGTTCTTACGGTTTCGCTTCTGCCGCGCAAATCTATTACGGCAAACCCCTCAAACAAATATCCATCGCCGAAGCAGCCATGCTCGCCGGTTTGCCCAAAGCACCTTCAAGCTACAACCCGGTTGTCAACCCAAAACGCGCTCGCTTGCGCCAGCTTTATGTGCTGCGCCGCATGCAACAACTGTACTACATCAACGCCGAAGAATATGAGCTTGCCAAAAATCAGCCCATCATCACCAAACACGCCAATCAGGAATTTTCCGTCAAGTCGGACTATTTGACGGAAATGGTACGGCAGGCGGTCTATGAAAAGTATCAAGATGCCACCTATACGAATGGTTACAAGGTCTACACCACGATTCGCCACCAAGACCAACTGGCCGCCTACCAGGCTGTGCGTAAGGGCGTGCTCGAGTATGACCGCAGGCACGGCTATCGCGGCCCGGAAGGTTTCGTAGACTTGCATCAAGGCACTAGCGAGGAACTTCTGGATGATGCTCTGCAGGAAGCGACCGAAGGGGATGACTTGCTGCCTGCGGTCGTGCTATCGGCAGTTCCCACCCAGATTAGTGCTTACACCAAAGGGGGCGAACGAATTATCCTCAACGGAGACGCATTACGATTTGCCCAGCGCGCCCTGAGCGACAAGATTGCATTGAATCAACGTATAGTCGCTGGCTCTATCATCCGTGTGCAAAAAAATGAAAAGGGCATCTGGCAGATCAGCCAACTCCCGCAAGTCGAGGCCGCTTTTGTATCGGGGAATCCTCTCAACGGTGCGATTTACTCGCTGATTGGCGGGTTCGATTTTAACCACAACCAGTTCAACCACATCACCCAGGCGTGGCGGCAACCCGGTTCCAGCTTCAAACCCTTTATCTATTCCGCAGCGCTTGAAAAGGGCTTTACCCCCGCCACCCTCATCAATGATGCACCGCTGACATTTGGCGCGGCACAGACTGGCAGTGAGCCATGGGAACCGAAAAATTACGATGGCAAATACGATGGACCGATGCGTATGCGCGAAGCACTCATCCATTCCAAAAACATGGTATCAATACGCATCATGCAGTCCATCACACCGAAGTACGCGCAGGATTACATCACTAAATTCGGCTTCTCTGCCGACAAACATCCGCCCTATCTCACCACCGCGCTGGGCGCAGGTTCGGTCACGCCCCTGCAAATGTTGTCGGGTTATTCGGTATTCGCCAATGGCGGTTTCCGTGTTACGCCTTATTTCATTGATCGCATTGAGGATGCGCAAGGCAATGTGCTCAGCAAAACCGTCCCTACCGTGGCCAATGCAGGCGCGCAACAAGTCATAGACGTGCGCAATGCCTATACCATGGTCAGCATGATGCAGGACGTAGTCAAACACGGCACCGGCATACGCGCCATGCAGCTTGGCCGTCAGGATCTGGCGGGTAAAACCGGCACGACCAGCGATTCAATTGATGGCTGGTTTTGTGGCTTTCAGCCTACCGTGGTCGGTATTGCCTGGATGGGTTTTGATCAGCCGCGCAGCCTGGGGGACAAGGAGACTGGCGGCGGCGTTGCCCTGCCAATCTGGATGGACTACATGGGTAAAGTCCTGAAAGATATCCCTCAAGCCGAATACAGCCTGCCGGAAAACATGGTCGTCGCACGCATCAACGCAAGGGGATTGCTCGACGAAAATGGCACGAGGGAAGAGTATTTTTATCAGGAAAATGTCCCGTCCAAACAATCCGCCCCCCCCCCTAGCGAAGAAGGCCAACCCACAGAAACGATCAAGGATCAACTGCTCTGATGCCTCACGTCTCACATGACTCAAGGCGAGACCTGATGCGCGAGCAACTGGCGCATCAGGCTGCCAAACTGATAGCCGAAGACGGCATCACCGACTTCGCCCTTGCCAAACACAAGGCCGCGCGACAACTGGGAGCTTCCGACACCCAGCACCTGCCCAGCAATCAGGAAATCGAACAAGCCCTGCACAGCTATCGCGCCCTGTATCAGCACGACAGCCATCCGGGCATCCTGAACCAACTTCGCCGCGCAGCCCTCGCCGCGATGCAACGGCTGGCAATATTCAATCCTTACCTCACCGGCTCGGTACTGAGCGGCACGGCTGGCGTAAATTCCGACATCAATCTGATGCTGTTTTCCGACGATGCCAAGGCCGTGCTGCTGTTCCTGCTCAAGCATAAACTGGAATTCGAGGACGGGGAATGGCGGGTGCGCCTGAACGGACGTGAAGAAACCGTGCCGAGCTACACCCTGACAGGCGATTCAGGCATACAGACACACATCATCGTGCTGCCCGAAAACGCCCGCCACAGCGGTAGCCGCCACCCGGATACCCATGCGGATATTGCGGCGGTTGAGGCGTTGCTGGCGGGTTGATTTG
>PEUR01000081.1 GCA_002780675.1 Gallionellales bacterium CG03_land_8_20_14_0_80_55_15
CGCTACCGGGCTTGCGACGATAAGCTCAGTGGCGACGACAGCGTTATCTTCCAATATCTGAGGCTCAGTTGGCTTGCGGGGTGGACGCGGTTTTTTCGGCTTGACCGCTGCTTCGACGGGAGCGGCCTTGTCATTATCGCGCGGTTCGTTGGCGCGTGATTCGTTGTTTTGCGTTGCATTGCGCTCTGGGCGATCACGACGCTTGCGGTTGCCTTCTTCGTTGCGCTCCGGGCGAGCGCTACGTTCCGGGCGAGGGCCGCGACGCGGATTGTTACGCGGCGTGGTCGCAACAGGTTTTTCTGCCACTTTGTCGCTAGCCACCAATGCCTTGAACCAGCCAGTGATTTGGCTCAGCAGCGAAGGAGCGGCTTGTTCGACTTTCATTGGGGCGGGCTGAACGGGCGTAATTCCCTGAACCACTGCTACTGCTCGTGCGGCTTTGGCTGGCTCTTGTTCGGTTTTGTTCGCTTCCGGTTTTACCACCATATTGTAGCTGGCCTGCAAGGTCTCGCCGTTCATGTCGTCTTGACGCAGGCGCGTGATGCTGTAGTTAGGTGTTTCCAGATGCGGGTTGGGAATCAACGTGATCGGCACGGCCAGACGTGATTCGATGCGGTGAATATCGGCACGCTTTTCATTGAGCAGGAAAGTGGCTACATCCACGGGTACTTGGGCGTGTATCGCCGCACTGCTGTCCTTCATGGCCTCTTCCTGGATGATGCGCAGGATGTGTAAGGCCGAAGATTCAGTGCCGCGAATATGACCGATGCCGCTGCAACGCGGACAGGTGATGAAGTTCGTTTCGCCCAGGGAAGGTTGCAGGCGTTGGCGGGACAGTTCCAGTAGCCCAAATCGCGAAATCTTGGCGGTCTGCACTCGGGCACGGTCGTAGCGCAACGAGTCGCGCAGACGGTTTTCTACGTCGCGCTGGTTCTTGCTGCTTTCCATGTCAATAAAGTCAATTACGATCAGCCCACCCAAGTCGCGCAAGCGCATCTGGCGGGCAATTTCTTCGGCGGCTTCGAGATTGGTGTTGAGCGCAGTTGCCTCGATGTCTGAACCTTTGGTGGCGCGTGCCGAGTTGATGTCTATCGCGGTCAACGCTTCGGTGTGGTCAATCACGATCGCGCCGCCGGAAGTCAGACGCACTTCGCGCGAATGGGCCGATTCGATCTGGTGTTCGATCTGGAAGCGCGAGAACAGCGGCACGTCATCCACATAGCGTTTGATGCAGTCCACGTTGTCGGGCATGACCGTACTCATGAACGCGTGCGCCTGTTGGTACACCTCTTCAGTGTCAATCAGGATTTCGCCGATTTCCGGGTTGAAGTAGTCGCGAATGGCGCGCACTACCAGGCTGCTTTCCAGATAAATCAGGGAAGGGCCTTTTTCAGTTTTTCCTGCCCCTTCGATGGCATCCCAAAGTTGCTTGAGATAGTTTAAGTCCCATTGCATTTCTTCTTCGTTGCGACCGATGCCGGCAGTGCGGGCGATGATGCTCATGCCTTCGGGCACATCCAGATTTGACAGCACTTCGCGCAATTCCGTCCGGTCATCTCCCTCGATGCGGCGCGATACGCCGCCACCTTTCGGGTTGTTAGGCATCAATACGATGTAGCGCCCAGCCAGGCTGATGTAGGTGGTGAGCGCCGCGCCTTTGTTGCCGCGCTCGTCTTTTTCGACTTGCACGAGCAGTTCCTGGCCTTCACGCAAGGCTTCCTTGATGGAAGGGCGAGCGCTGACACCGGCCTGATAATAATCGGGGGACACTTCCTTGAAGGGCAGGAAACCGTGACGGTTGCCGCCGTAATCCACGAAACAGGCTTCGAGGCTGGGCTCGATACGGGTGATAACGGCTTTGTAGATGTTGCTTTTGCGTTGTTCTTTACCGGCAGTTTCAATGTCCAGGTCAATGAGCTTCTGACCGTCAACAATGGCGACACGGAGTTCTTCCGGTTGTGTCGCATTGAATAACATGCGTTTCATTTATTTTGTCTCCCGCGCTCTGACACGGGCAGGACTCAGGCTACCTGCGGTTAGGCGTGAGAGAGGTGCAATTGTGCTAACAGCGTCGGGTTATACAAACGGTTGGTCAAATCGGTTCTCTGCGGGTAGTCAGTCTTAAAAAGTTTTGGGTAACATGGCAAAAAGCAGCAGCACAGTTGGGGAGCATGTAAGGATAGTTGCAAGGCTGCTAATCAGCGGCGGCTGCATTTACCGGCTACATCTTTGGGCTCTACCAGCAAGGTGTTGCAATTCATTTGCCCCATCACGGAAATCCATGGGTGCTTTGAGCGCGTAAATCAATTACTATCGCTGCTGGTTCCGGTGAGCGATATTAACCGGGCTGCGCTTGGAGTGAGGCGGCGCAATGCGCCAATAACCTTTAACAACGGGCTGCATTTGTATCCCGACCGGGAACGAAGTCAGCAACGTTTTCGGGAGTATCTCCCTAATTTTCCAAATCACGCGAACGGCGAAGTATAAGCACAATGAATGGTTTAAGCAAAGAATCTGTAACATTTCTGGAGATAGACGAAAGCGGAGAATTGCAGCGTATTGACAACTTCCTGTTTCGTTATTTGAAAGGCGTTCCCAAGAGTCATATCTATCGCATTCTGCGGGGCGAAGTGCGCGTCAACAAGAAGCGCGTGAACCAGACCTACCGGCTGAAGCTGGGCGATGTGGTGCGCATTCCGCCGATCCGCGTGGCTGAAAAGGAAGCAGTGCCGCAGACTTATATTCCTGCCGTGGAATTGCCCATTCTCTATGAAGACGACGCGCTGGTGGTGCTGAACAAACCTTCGGGTCTGGCGGTGCATGGCGGTAGCGGCGTGAGTTTCGGGGTGATCGAACAGATGCGCCGCGCGCGCCCAGCGGCGAAGTTTCTGGAACTGGTACACCGTCTGGATCGGGAGACATCAGGCGTGCTGCTGCTGGCGAAGAAGCGTTCCGCGCTGACCGCCATGCACGAAATCATGCGCGAAGGCATGAGCGACAAACGCTATCTGACGCTGGTGTTGGGGCAGTGGCACAACGCTCGCCAGCACGTCAAATTGCCGCTTTTCAAGTTCGATACCCCAGAGGGCGAAAAGCGCGTGATGGTGAGGGACGACGGCAAAAGCGCACACACTATCTTCACCTTGCAGAAAAGCTGGCCGGGATACAGCCTGCTCGAAGCCGAACTCAAAACCGGGCGCACCCACCAGATTCGCGTGCATCTCTCGCATCTGGGGTTTCCGATTGCCGGAGACGACAAATACGGCGACTTCGCGCGCAATCGGGAATTGATGAAGCAGGGGCTAAAGCGTATGTTTTTGCACGCGCATTCCATCTCGTTCAACCATCCGCTGACGGGGGAGTCGTTACAGATTAACGCGCCGCTGCCGCCTGAACTGCAAGGTTTCGTGGACAAGCTGGACGCTGTTCGTGGCTAGGAGTCTG
>PEUR01000021.1 GCA_002780675.1 Gallionellales bacterium CG03_land_8_20_14_0_80_55_15
TTTTATGGCTATTTTAATAAAAAAATCAATAAAATCAAGATGTTATGATTTTATTGATCGGGGGTAGGTTGTGCTCGATTGTCTTGTGGTATCCCAGGATAATGCGGGTGACGGTGTGGGTAACGAGTAGCCGATCTGACGCGGTCAGGGGAAATCGGCATGGGCAAGCAATACAGCTTGTTTGGAAGCTGACGGGGTGTAGGGGGTGCGCGGGCGGGGTAAAAAAATGCCGAAACAGTATGAAGAAGATTGTTTAGCCTGTTTTGGGTTTAAGCATCCTTGTTGTCACGCATCACCTGCAAGGAATACAAGCGGCGACTGTCGGCACGCAGTACGGTAAAGGTGAGCCCGCCGATATGGAACAAGCTGCCACATTTGGGGAATTTTCCGGCAGCTTGAAGCACCAGACCGCCTACAGTGTCACATTCTTCATCGCTGAAATTTGTCCCCATGGCCTCATTGAAGTCTGCGATTTCGGTATCCGCCTTGACGCGGAAGTGTCCTGCGCCATCGGCGATGATATTGTCCTCGTCGGCATCAAAATCATATTCATCTTCGATGTCGCCTACGATTTGCTCCAGCACATCTTCAATAGTGACCATACCGGCTATGCCGCCGTACTCGTCCACCACCAGCGCGATGTGGTTATGATTGCTGCGGAATTCACTCAACAGCACATTCAAGCGCTTGGATTCAGGCACAAACACCGCCGGTCTGAGCATGTCGCGCACGTCGAACTCTTCACCCGCGTAGTAACGCAGCAAGTCTTTTGCCAGCAAAATGCCAATGATGTTGTCCTTGTCACCTTCAATCACAGGGAAACGTGAATGGGCTGTTTCAATGACGAACGGGATGAATTCTTCAGGTGACTGAACGATGTCTATGACATCCATTTGCGCGCGTGGCAGCATGATTTCGCGAACTTGACGTTCGGAGACTTGCAATACACCTTCCATCATGGCCAGTGCTTCTGCGTCCAACAGGTTGTTTTCATAAGCGCCGTGCAGCAGTTGCACCAATTGCTCGCGGTCTTCAGGTTCACGCAACAGCAGTGCGGAAAGTCGTTCTAAAAAGCCAGGTTTGTTACTCTCGGAGTCATCCATTTGGGATGTTTATTTCTTTATAAGGATCAGGGTAGCGCAATTTTAGCATTAACGCGGTTTCCAGTGCTTCCATCTCTGCGGCTTCGACATCGTCTTCATGATCGTAACCTTGCAAATGCAGCGCGGCGTGGATCGCCAGATGCGCATAATGCACCCGCAATTCCTTGCGCTGCTCGGCGGCTTCACGCGCCACGACGGGCGCACAAATCACCACATCGCCCGACAGTGGAACGGTATCGTCATAAACGAAGGTCAATACATTGGTGGCGTAATCGCGTCCGCGATAGGCTTTGTTCAGCTCGCGCCCCTCTGCTTCGTCAACGATGCGCAGTGTCAGGTTCACATCTTGTTGCAACGCCGCCTTGATCCAGCGCCGCCACGCCGGGCGGGGCGGCATATTGGGCGCAGCGCTGACATATTGCACGGTCAGTGAAAGTTTGGGTTGCACGGGTTTGGTTTTACGGTTCATGGCGAGGGCGTTATTTTATTTGATCGGAGTGGCAAGTAATGCAGCATCATTCGTGATGTCCGACCAACTCACCCCGCAGCGTGTGCCGCACGATTTGTGTGATTTTTACTTGGGCAAAGCGCCCTATCATGCCGGGGGAGCCGGCAAAATTGACCACCCGATTATTGTCGGCACGTCCGGCCAGTTCAAGAACATCTTTTTTGGACAATCCTTCTACCAACACCCGCTGTACCGATCCCAACATGGATTCTGCCACGGCTGCTTCCTGCTCGGTGATGCGCTCCTGCAAGCGTTTCAGCCGTGCCGATTTAACTTCTAGTGGCGTGTCGTCGCGCATTTCGGCGGCAGGTGTGCCGGGACGCGGGCTATACAGATAGCTGAAGCTCACATCGAAGCCGACATCGTCTATCAGCTGCATGGTCGCTGCAAAATCCTGCTCGGTTTCGCCCGGAAAACCGACGATAAAATCCGAAGTGATGCTGATGTCGGGACGCGCGGCGCGCACCCGGCGGATGATGGACTTGTATTCCAGTACGGTATGACCGCGTTTCATCGCCGCCAGCACGCGATCCGAACCGGACTGCACCGGCAGATGCAAGTGGCTGACCAACTTTGGTGTGGTGGCATATACCTCAATCAAGCGTTGCGACATATCTCTGGGGTGCGAAGTGGTATAGCGGATGCGCACGATGCCCGGCAGTGCCGCGATGGCTTGCAGCAGATAGGCAAAATCTACCGTATCGCCATCGTCCGTATCGCCACAATAGGCATTCACGTTTTGGCCGATCAGTGTCACTTCCTGTACACCCTGTTCCACCAGCACGTTCACGTCACGCATCACGTCCGCCAGCGGGCGCGACACCTCTTCGCCGCGCGTATAAGGCACGACGCAGAAAGTGCAATATTTGCTGCAACCTTCCATGATGGAGACGAAAGCCGAGCCGGAACGGGTCTGCGGCGTGGGCAAATGGTCAAATTTTTCAATTTCCGGGAAGCTGATGTCCATTTGCGCCCGACCGGTATCGAGGCGCGCCCGGATCAATTCTGGCAGGCGGTGCAAGGTTTGCGGCCCGAACACTACGTCTACATAGGGCGCGCGTTTGAGGATGGTCGCCCCCTCCTGGCTGGCGACGCAGCCGCCGACACCTATCAGCAAATCGGGATTGGACAGCTTGAGCGGGCGGACACGACCCAGGTCTGAGAACACTTTCTCTTCTGCTTTTTCGCGTATCGAACAAGTATTGAACAAAATGACATCGGCCTCTTCAGGCTTGTCAGTCTGCTCCATGCCATCGTAAGCGCGCATCACATCTGCCATTTTGTCCGAGTCGTACTCGTTCATCTGGCAGCCATAGGTTTTGATATAAAGTTTTTTCGGCACGACGTAAGGTGTAGGTAGTTAGATCGGCGAGATACTAATTCAAAAAGCGCCTAATCGAAAATAAAAATTTATACACTTGATTTTATTGTGTGTATTCCTGACTATTTTACTTATATAATGCGGACAGTTTCACTCAACTATTCATCCATAGCTGCATTAAAATTAAAGTCAGGGAGAAAGATAATATGTCCATCGTCGCTACCGTAGCAGCCATCGCAACTGTCATACTCTTCGCCGGATTCGCCATTTTTATGGTGACCCAACTGTTCGTTAAGCAATAACCTCCCTTTCGACAGGGAGGTTTCAGACTATCACTTCCCTGTTTTCTTGATTCGCTCGAATTGCCGATTTGCCTACGACAAGCATCGTTGGGCTTGTTTATCTATTGATAAAAATGTATTCCATAAAATAAAACTGTGCTACGATTCGTTCCGGTCATTTTGGTCAATCAATATCTCTCGGGAGGAGTAATCATG
>PEUR01000173.1 GCA_002780675.1 Gallionellales bacterium CG03_land_8_20_14_0_80_55_15
GGTGGACTACGAGAATCGCCGCAGCGAACGGGGGCTGCCAATATGAGTCGCAGTATCTTGATTATGGCGGGTGGCACGGGCGGACATATTTTCCCGGCGCTGGCAGTTGCCGACAGGCTGCGCGAGCAGGGCTGGCAAGTCACCTGGCTGGGCGCGCCTGACAGCATGGAAGCGGAATTGGTTCCCAAGCAGGGTTATCCGATGGCGCTGGTGCGATTTTCGGGGCTGCGCGGCAAGGGTTTACTGCGCAAGTTGCTGTTGCCATTGAATCTGTTGATCGCCCTGTGGCAGAGCGCCGTGGCAATTTTTCTACACAGACCGGATGTGGTGCTGGGCATGGGCGGTTACATCACTTTCCCGGGTGGCATGATGGCGGCATTTTTGCGCCGACCGCTGGTAATACACGAACAAAACTCGGTGGCGGGGCTGAGCAACAAGGTGCTGGCGCGCGTCGCAAGCCGGGTGATGAGCGGCTTTCCCGATGTGCTGCCCAAGGCTATCTGGTGCGGCAATCCGGTGCGCAGCAGCATCGCCGCCTTGCCGGAACCGCAACAGCGTTATGCCGCGCGCAGCGGCAAATTGAATGTGCTGGTGGTGGGCGGCAGTCTGGGCGCACAGGCGATAAACCAGGCCGTGCCGCTGGCACTCGCGCTGATGTCGGAAGAGGTGCGCCCCAACGTGGTTCACCAAACTGGCCGTCAGCATCACGCCGCCGTGGTGCAGATGTACCAACAGGCGGGCGTAAAGGCCGACATCCGCGCTTTTATAGATGACATGGCGGAAAGTTATGCCGCCGCCGATCTGGTGATTTGCCGTTCGGGTGCGCTGACCGTCGCCGAGTTGGCGGCTGCCGGGGTCGCCAGCTTGCTGATCCCTTTCCCGTTTGCGGTGGACGACCACCAGACGCATAACGCGCGTTTCTTGAGCGAGCGGGGCGCGGCGGTGTTGTTGCCGCAGACTGCGTTGACTGCGGAAAAGTTGGCGCAGTGGTTGGGCGAACAGCGTCGTGAGAAATTACTGGCAATGGCGCAGCAGGCGCGCGGTTTGGCTCGCGCCGATGCAGCCGCTGCGGTGGCTGCGCTATGCACCGAAATAGTCGAGACAGGAGAGGCGTAGGGGCGTGATTTATCGCGCCCGCGTAGACAAAAATGAAACATAAAATCAAGCACATACATTTTATCGGTATCGGCGGAACGGGCATGAACGGTATCGCCGAGGTGCTGCTCAATCTGGGCTATCAGGTGAGCGGTTCGGACTTGAGCGAAAACGTTGCGACCCAGCGGCTCAAACAACTGGGTGTAACGGTGTCTATCGGTCACGCCGCGCAGCATCTCACCGATGCCGATGTGGTGGTGACCTCCACTGCGGTAGGCGGCGATAACCCCGAGGTGCTGGCCGCGCGCGAACGTCTTATTCCAGTCGTGCCGCGTGCCCTGATGCTGGCGGAACTGATGCGCTTGCGTCAGGGCATCGCTATCGCCGGCACACACGGCAAGACCACGACGACTTCGCTTACCGCAAGCGTGTTGGCGCAGGGCGGATTCGACCCGACTTTTGTAATCGGCGGCAGGCTCAACAGCAGCGGCACGAATGCCAGGCTGGGCAGCGGCGAATTTATCGTCGTGGAAGCTGACGAGTCAGACGCGTCCTTTTTGCATTTGCTGCCGATACTCGCGGTGATCACCAATATAGATGCCGACCATATGGAAACCTATGGCCATGATTTCGAGCGTCTCAAACAGGCGTTTGTAGACTTTGTCGAACATTTGCCGTTCTACGGCAGGGCGATGTTGTGCCTGGACGATGCCAACGTGCGCGAAATTTTGCCGCGCATCACCAAGCCGGTGACGACTTATGGCTTCAGCGAAGACGCGCAGATACGCGCGGTCAACGTGCGCGCCGAGAACGGAAGAATGCGTTTCACCGCGCAGTGCCGCAACGACAAGACACAGAAGGATTTGGACATCACTGTCAATCTGCCGGGCAAACATAATGTGCTGAACTCGCTGGCGGCTATCGCGGTCGCGCTGGAAGTGGGCGTATCGGACGAGGCAATCGTCACAGCGCTAGGCGGCTTTCAGGGTGTGGGCAGGCGCTTGCAACGCTACGGTGAGATTTCTTTGTCGAGTGGAGCTGGGAGTTCAACCTCTCCTCAACCCTCTCCCTTACAGGGCGAGGGGGCAAACGTTGCCGCAAGCGGTAGTTTTACTTTAATTGACGACTATGGTCATCACCCCGTCGAGATGGCGGCGACGCTGGAGGCGGTGCGCGGCGCATTCCCCGGCAGGCGGCTGGTACTGGCTTTTCAGCCGCACCGTTATACGCGCACCCGCGATTTGTTCGAGGATTTCGTCAAGGTGTTGCGCGGCGTGGATGTGGTGTTGCTGGCGGAAGTGTATGCGGCAGGCGAGCCACCCATCGTTGCCGCCAATGGCCGGGCGATGATGCATGCGCTGCGTCTGGCGGGGCAAAGCGAAGTGGTGTTTGTCGAAAATATCGCCGATATGTCGCAGTCCATCCTTCAGGTAGCGCGCGACAAAGACGTGGTGTTGACCATGGGCGCTGGCAGTATCGGCAATGTGCCGGCTGAAATCGTCAAGTTGTCACAACACCGAACATGATCATGAGCGAACCCACACAATTCGGACAGCCGCAAAGCACGCCAGCGTTGCGGGGCGAGTTGCGTCTGGATGAGCCGATGAGCCGCCACACCAGTTGGCGCGCGGGGGGCGTTGCCCAGCGACTGTATCAGCCCGCCGACCTGGCCGATTTGTGCGACTTTCTGCGCGCTCTGCCCATTGATGAGCCGCTGCTGGCGGTGGGACTGGGCAGTAATTTGCTGGTGCGCGACGGCGGGCTGCGCGGCACGGTGTTGCTGATGCATGGCGCGTTGCGCGAATTGAGTTTGCAGGCGGAGGGTAGCCTTTATGCGCAGGCCGGTGTGCCGGGAGCCAAGCTCGCGCGTTTCGCCGCTTTGCACGGCTGTCTGGGTGCTGCGTTTTTCGCCGGTATCCCCGGCACGGTGGGCGGCATGTTGGCGATGAACGCGGGGTGTTATGGCAGCGAAACCTGGCGGCATGTCGTGAAGGTGCAAGTGGTGACGCGAGGGGGGCAGTTGCTCGAACGCACGCCGGCAGAATACGAGATCGGCTATCGGAGCGTGGCGCTACGCAGTAAGTGGCCAGTGGAAAGTGGTAAGTGGCAAGAGGAGTTTTTCGTCGGTGTCTGGCTGCGCTTCGAGGCGGGCGATGGGGACATCGCGCGGCAGGAAATCAAGGATTTGCTGGCGAAACGCATCCGCTCTCAGCCGCTGAATCTGCCCAATGCCGGATCGGTGTTCCGCAATCCGCCGAA
>PEUR01000221.1 GCA_002780675.1 Gallionellales bacterium CG03_land_8_20_14_0_80_55_15
GTTGTTGAGCAGGTTCATCAGCGCGGCGCGCAGCGTCACATCTACGTTGAGCAGGGGAGTGGGCGGCACACCGTCAGTTTGGTAGTGGTATTGCGCGGTGGGACGCAGCAACTGCCATTCGTCCAGTACGCCTGCCATCAACTCATCCGCAGGTTTGAGCGCGCTCGCGCCGCTGTCCTGTGCGTTGAGCATGATTTTATCGAGGATGCGGCGGCAGGCGCGCACCTGTTCATCCAAAATGGACAGACTGTCGCGTAATTCGGCCGGGCTAAATTCTGTTTGGCAGAATTTGCCCGGATGGGCCTCTGTATCGTGCTGCAACTCGCCTATCACCACCGCCATCGTGGCGAGTGGCGTACCGAGTTCGTGAGCCGCGCCCGCCGCCTGTGTGCCGAGGGCGACGATGCGCTCGTTGCGCAGGATTTCTTCGCGTACCTGAACCAGTTGCGCATCCCGGTTGCGCACCGCCTGTGCCATCTTGACCACGAAATACGCTACCACCACCGCGCTGATGACAAAACCCAGCCACATGCCCAGCACATGGGTGTTGAATGCGCTGTCAGGGGCTATGTCCCTATCCATCGCCATGCCCATGTCGTGGCTCATTTCCATGTCATGAGGGTTGTGTGGCAAGGGAATGTAATACACCATCAGCAAGCTGTAGCAGGCCGTGGTGAGTGCGGCCATGCCCCAGGTGTAACGGGCGGGCAGGGTCGCGGCAGCGATGACCAGCGGCAGCAGATACAGCGAAACGAACGGGTTGGTCGAACCGCCCGCGAAATACAGCAAAAAGCTCAGTGCCAGCACGTCGAGGCCGGATTGCGCGAATAATTCCAGATTGGATACGGGGCGTTCGCTTTTTAGGCGCAACAGGCTGAAAAAATTGAGCGTGGCGAGTGTGGCGATGATGACCAGCATCGGCAGCCATGCCAGCTCGATATCCAATAGTTTCCAGACTGTCAGTAACGTGAGTAATTGTGCCGCGATCGCCAGGCTGCGCAAGTTGAGCAGGCGGCGTAACTGGCTGTGGCCGGGCAGGGCGGAAAAAGTCGTGTTAAGCATGGCGGGATTGTAAACGGTGCGCGGCGCTTGCGGGGTGCGACATTTTGTCGCAGGGCGCACGGCGTGGCGGCGCGTATAATCCGGGACTTTAGAAATTGACGAGAAAATTTATCATGAAAACAATCGGTAAACTGTGTGGCGTGTTGGGTGCGTTGTTGTTAAGCAGCAGTGTTTATGCAGGAGACATCAAGGTGGAAGGTGCATGGGCGCGCGCGACTGCACCGGGGCAGGAGGTGGCGATGGTGGATTTGTCCATCACCAGCAGCCAGCAAGCCCAGTTGGTTGGTGCTTCCAGCCCGGCCTGCAAGACGGTAGAGATACACAGCATGACGCATGATAACGGCATGATGCAGATGCGCGAAGTGCAATCGGTCGAGTTGCCCGCAGGTAAGCGCGTGAACCTGAGTTCGGGTGGCTATCACCTGATGCTGATCGGGCTGAAGAACCCCCTCAAACTGGGGGACAGTGTGGCATTGGCGCTGAATATCAAGGGCGCTGGCAAAACGATAAGCAAAGTTGAAGCAACGGCTGAAGTTAAATCGCTGACTGAGGCTGCTCCGCAAGCGAACGAACCTATGGGGCATATGCATCACATGCACCATTGATCGGGCAAATCTGCGTGTTTTGGTGGGGTCATGCCCCGCACTCCCCCTCGCACCCGATGAATCTTCCCTCCACGCGATTTGGTGTAGAATTCGCCGCAATTTTTGTCTGACTTCGCCTGTCAGCGAATGCAGGAATTTACCATCAAGGAATCCATCTATGACCATTTCGCCTTCTGCCGCAGATAAAAAAGCCCGTACGCTGTCCGAGGCGATGCCGTATATACAACGTTTTTTTGACAAGACTATTGTCATCAAATACGGCGGCAACGCCATGACCGACCCCGCCTTGCAGGAAGGTTTCGCGCGCGATGTGGTGTTGTTGAAACTGGTGGGCATGAATCCGGTGGTGGTGCATGGCGGCGGGCCGCAGATCAACGATCTGCTCAAGCGTGTCGGCAAACAGGGGCAATTCATCCAGGGGATGCGCGTCACAGACGACGAAACAATGGACGTGGTCGAGATGGTGCTGGGCAAGGTCAACAAGGATATTGTCAATCTAATCAACCGCTTTGGTGGCAAGGCGGTAGGTCTTACCGGGCAGGACGGCGCATTTATTCGTGCCAAAAAACTGCTGGTTAAAAGCGAATCCGAGCCGGGTCAGATGCTGGACATCGGGCTGGTGGGCGACATCAGTTCGATTGATCCCTCCATCATTGCCTTTCTGGATTCGGGCGACTTCATTCCGGTCATCGCGCCGATCGGTGTGGGTCCTGCCGGTGAGGCCTTAAATATTAACGCTGACGTAGTTTCCGGTAAGCTGGCGGAAGTGTTGAATGCCGAAAAACTGGTGCTGCTGACCAATACGCCGGGTGTGCTGGATAAAAATGGCGAGCTGTTAACCGGGCTGACCCCGCTGCAAATTGATGCGCTGGTGGCGGATGGCACATTGTCCGGCGGTATGTTGCCCAAGATCAGCTCCGCGCTGGATGCGGCACGCAGCGGCGTGCGTTCGGTACACATCATAGACGGCAGGGTGGAACACGCGCTGTTGCTGGAAATTTTGACCGACGAAGGTGTGGGTACGCTGATCAAGAGTAAATAGTGTCAGCGCCGCTGTGGATTTTTGATCTGGACAACACGCTGCACAACGCCGGTGCGCACATTTTTCCGCACATCAATCGCAGCATGACGGCTTATTTGCAGGAGCATTTGCAACTGGACGAGCAGGCCGCGAATGCGCTGCGCCAGCACTACTGGCAGCGTTACGGTGCAACGCTGAGCGGGCTGATGCGCCATCATGACACCGACCCTGCTCATTTTCTGTGGCATACCCACCAGTTCTCCGAGTTGGACAAGATGGTGATTCGCACGCCGCGTCTGCGCCACTTGTTGCGCGCGTTGCCGGGCAAAAAAGTAGTGTTTTCCAATGCGCCCCAGCACTATGCGCAAGCGGTGTTGAAGTTGCTGAGGATTGCGGATCTGTTCGACGATGTGGTGGCGGTGGAACAGACGCGCTACCGGCCCAAGCCGGATTATTACGGCTTCAGGCAGGTGATGCGGCGGCATCACGTCAGTGCGGCGCAATGCGTGATGGTGGAAGACAGCCTGGAAAACCTGCAAGCGGCGAAAAGACTGGGGATGCGCACCGTTTGGGTAACTCCGGGCAGCAGGAATGCCGACTGCGTGGATGTAAAAATACGCGATGTGATGCAGTTGAACAGGGTGGCATCGGTATTTAAGTGGACGTTGTAGCTGTTTTGGGGGGAAGGAAAAAATGATTCTGATTCTTGGCACCAATGTGGCTGAAAAACCTGAGGAATACCAGCAGTTGCTGGCACATCTTGCGACCATGCCGGGCATCCGGACTCGGGTGCATGTCGAGCAGGGCAGCGAACAGTCGGTCACGGAAATTTATTTGATAGGCAATACCAAGGCTCTGAATATAAGCGATATGCAAAGCCTTCCTTGCGTGGATCGCGTGGTGCGGGTGTCCGAGGATTACCGTATTCTGGGGCGGCACAAGGATGACCAGCGTGCGACGCATTTTGAATATAACGGCATGCGTTTTGGCCAGGACACCTTGCAGGTGTTTGCCGGATTGTGCGCGGTGGATAACCGCGAACATGTCGAGATGATGCTCCGTGCGTTGCGCGACAACGGGCAAGTGTGTACCCGCATGGGTGCATACAAACCGCGCACCAGCCCTTATGCCTTTCAGGGGCACGGCAAGAATTGCTTGAGCTATGTATTTGAATTAGCTGGAAAATATGGCATCAAGGTGATGGCGATGGAAATCACCCACGAGTCGCATCTGGATGAAATCAATGAAGCCCTGCATCAGACCGGCAATCCGACTGGCGTGATGTTGCAGATCGGCACACGCAATACGCAAAATTTCGAGCTGCTGAAAATTGTCGGTCGTCAAACCGAGATGCCGGTTCTGCTCAAGCGCGGTTTCGGTATCACACTGGACGAATCGCTGAATGCGGCGGAATATCTGGCCTCCGAGGGTAACAGTCGGGTGGTGTTTTGCCTGCGCGGCATGAAGACCAACATGGGCGACCCGCATCGCAACTTTGTTGATTTTGCACACGTTCCGGTGGTCAAACGCCTGACGCGTATGCCGGTGTGTATAGACCCGTCGCATTCGGTGGGTACGCGCGCCGCCTCTCCCGACGGCATCATGGACATGATGCACGTCACGGCGCAAGGCGTACTGGCGGGCGCGAACATGGTGCTGGTGGACTTCCATCCCGTACCGACCGAGGCGCTGGTGGACGGTCCGCAAGCCATGCTGATGAACGAACTGCCGTATTTTCTGGAAGATGTGCAGATCGCCCGCGAGGCCTATTTAAAGCGTGTCGAGCTGCGCCAGCGTCAGGAATAGTTGCAGCAACTGAGCTGGAAAACCCTATACATCGTATAAACAGGTAAAACCATGATGGAAAGCACAAATTTCTGATAATTGTCTGCAAATTGTCTGCAAATTGTTGACTGATTAGCCATGGCGCAATATCATGCGCCGCTGTAAGGATATGTTTTCGCCAACGTAGTCATCAGGGAGGTTACATCATGGTAGCAGGAACGAAGAAACCAGCCGTCAAAAAAGCGGCTGCCACGAAAGCAAGCGCTGCACCCGCAGCAAAAAAGACGGCAGATGCTGCTGTATGGCCTTTCCCGGCAGCCGCCACTAAATCGCCAGTCGCTGCAAGCAAGGCATCCGTAGCTAAAGCACCTGCTGCTGCAAGCAAAACCCCTGCTGTTGCAGCTAAAGCACCTGTCGCTAAAACCCCCGCTGTTGCAACTAAAGCACCTGTAGCTAAAGCGCCTGCTGTTGCGGCTAAAGCACCTGCTGCAAAGCCAGTCGCCGAGAAAAAAGCACCAGTGAAAGCAGCGGCCAAGCCCGCCGCTAAACAAGTTGTGGCGCAACCCTCGGCTCAGGAACGCTACCGCATGGTCGAAACGGCAGCTTATTACATTGCTGAACGTACCAATTTTGCGGGTTGCCAAGCCGAACATTGGGCTCAAGCCGAGCGCGAGATTGCAGAAAAATTGGCTGAGTAATTTCTCTCAGTCATTTTTCTGGATGTAAAAAAACCGCACGAGTGATTTCGTGCGGTTTTTTTACGTCATTTGGATTTTGCGTTGACTGAATCAGGGTTGCGGGGTGAGGATCAACATTTCCGAACCGGCATCGTATTTCTGTAAATATTTACCTATTGTTTCAAAAGTCGCGGTGACCGGTTTGCCCGGCTGATCCGATGTGGAAACTTCGGCGCTGAATACCGAACCCAGTATCAGTTTGAGCGGGCTGACGTTGACGGTCTGCGCCTCGAAAAAGGCTTTCTCGTTGGCCTTGATCTTGCCGATGTCGCTGGTCTGGTAGATTGCCGCGTTGAGGACATCCAGCGTGTGTTCGGTGCAATTTTGTTTGCCCAGCGTGTAAGGGTTGGCGATCAGCGAGTAATGCGGGTCGTGTAGCGCCACATAGGTTGGCGAGTTGATGACTTCCAGCAGGCGTTGTTGCAGCTCTGGCGAAGGGATGATGATGCCCGCTTCCATGACGGCCACGCCCGAGAAGAAGTCCACCGGGAAATCCTGCACCAGGCTGCTGATTTCGGGATGGTCGTTCTGCTGATACAGGTTGTAAATTGCATAACCGGGCAGTTTGCGTCCATCCGCAGCGGTGATTTCGGAATACACCGCAAACGCGACATGGGTGAAGTGCATCCCTTCCGGCAATTCTGCTGCGGGGCGACCCATGCGCGCCAGAATGGCGACATGCGCACCTTTGCCAGCCAGCGTTTTTTCCACCTGCTTGGCGAACTGGATGATTTGTTCGGGCGTGAATTTAAGGGTTTCCGAGGCTGAAGAAGAGCTGAAACTCCCCCCCTGAACGGGGAGTGTTGCGAAGCACAAAGCAACGGAGAGCAGCGCGCTGGCTAATAAACGGATGCGCATAGGGGTGTCCTTGGTTGGGGTAAAGAAAAACTTGCGCAACGACTCGCTCTCCACAGCCCGCAAGCGGGAGAGGGAACGGTCATGGCAAGGGGTAATCATTGACATGGCGGTTAAATGGCTTTGTCAGACTTTGCCGGGACAGGGGCGGGCTTTTTAAGCGCTTCATTGGGCGGCATGACGGTGATGGTTTCATCGGTGATGTCCAGCGGTGTGCCGATAGGCGCGGTGGCGGCATTTGCCGAGCCGCGCGCGGCCTGAGATGAAACTGCCCCCGCCGTGCCGCTGACCAGCCCGCCGATAGCCAGCGGAATGGCCGAAACGGCGGAAGTCACCTGGCCTGATGCGGCGATGGAATGGCCAGCGCTGGCGCTGGCGTGTGAGCCGGATTGAACGGCGTTGCTTGATGCCTGCCCCGAATGGGTTTCGGCAAAGGCGCTGGAGGTCAGCACCAGCAGGATAAACAAGGCGTGATTCGATTTCATGTCATTTCCTTTTGAAGTGGGGGAGAAAGACCTTACGGCTCGGGCGTAATGATAAACATTTCCGAGCCTTCGTCATACTTTTTTAGATAGTTGGCGAGGGTTTCAAAGGTGGCTGTGACCGGTGCGCCGGGTTGGTCGGATAGCGTAATCTCGGCTGAGAACAGCGAACCCAGCGCCAGTTCCAGCCCACTGACTTTCACGGGTTGCGCGGCATAATACTTTTTCTCGACCGCTTTGATTTTCCTTATATCGTCGGTCTGATAAATCGCGGCGTTGATCACATCCAGGGTGTGCTCGGTGCAGTTCTGGCGACCCAGCGTGTAGGGATTGGCGATGGCGGAGTAGTGCGGGTCGTGCAGTGCCGTATATACAGGGGAGGCGATGGTTACCAGTAATCGTTGCTGTAATTCGGCTGAAGGGATGATGACTCCCGCTTCCAGCAACGCGACACCGGCGAAAAAATCTACCGGAAAATCCTGTACCAGCGAGCTGGTGTCGGGGCGTGCATTGTTTTGATACAGGTTATAGATCGCGTAGCCGGGAATTTTTCTGCCGTCGGCGGTGGTGACTTGCGAATACACCGCGAATGAAACGTGGGTGAAGTGCATCCCTTCCGGCAATTCTGCTGCGGGGCGACCCATGCGCGCCAGAATGGCGACACGCGCACCTTTGCCAGCCAGCGTTTTTTCGACTTGTTTGGAAAAATGGATGATTTGCTCGGCGGGAAACTGTGGCGTACCACCCGCCTGACTACCGGCGAAGCCGGGGAGGCTGAAGATGAAAAAGATCATGCCAAACAGGTAGCGCATAAAGCCTCCAAACTGGTTCAAGCCACGAAACAGACCGCATCGGTCTTATACCACCGCCAACTGGTTGCGACAAGTATCGCATTAACGGGCGGCGAGGTTGTGTGTTATCTTTGTGTCCATTGAATTGTTGATGAAACCTAAGCCATGAGCCTGTTTTCCTTGATTGCCGCCACGTTGCTGGAATATTTCCAGCCGCTTTTCATGCGTAAACATTTGTGTGGCTGGCTGCCCGGTTACGCCGATTTTTTCCGCCATCATTTTAATGCGGGTGAATATGGTCACGGCAAGTTTGCATGGTTGCTGGCAGTCCTGCCGTTAATTTTTTGTCTGGTGTGGTTGTCTCGCTGGTTGGGCGATAGTCATCCGGTTTTTGCCTGGGCGCTTAATGTGCTGGTGTTATATGCCAGTCTGGGGTTTAGCCAATTCAGCCGGATTCTGGATGCGATTCAACGCGCTGTGCAGGGCGGAAAGATGGGCGAGGCACGCGATTTATTGAGCAAGTGGTGCGGCAAATCCTGCCATGAACTGGATGCCGATGAAATTGTGCGCCTGGCTGTCGAGCAGGCATTGCTCGCCGCCTTGCAGCATTTGTTTGGCGTGGTGCTGTGGTTCGCCTTGTTTAGCTTATTGGGGTTGGGCGGGGCAGCGGGCGCGTTAGGGTATTGTTTGGCGATCGGTTTGAGTGCGGGTTGGGCTGGCAAGACTGGCGAGGATGAAATCGGCGCGGAAACATTTGATCGCTTTGCCCAACTTATGCTGTATTTGCTCGAATGGTTGCCGATACGTCTGACTGCCGCCACCTTCGCCCTTGTCGGTAATTTCGAGGATACGGCTTATTGCTGGCGATCCCAGGCGGCAACCTGGGCGGACAGGGAAAAGGGCATTTTGTTGGCCAGTGCTGCGGGTGCGCTTGGGGTGCGCCTGGGGTTGCCGCTCATGCTAGACGGCAAAATGCTGCAAAGACCTGAGCTGGGGATAGGCGGCAAGGCGGAGCTATCCACACTGGGCAACACCACCCGGCTGATATGGCGCACGACGATAGTATGGCTGTTCGTACTGTTATTATTGGCGCTGGCGGGCTTGCTGGGATAAAAACAGGATTCAGCCCGCAAGGGGGCTTCCCCGTATAGCGTGGCTATCCAGGTTGTTGTGTACAGGATTCGGGATGCTTTGGTGTAATGTAGCCGATGGCACTCTCCTCTTGTCGTACAATACCGCCCATGCATACCCGACACCCCTTTAGTTCTCTCACCCCCGATGTTGTGCTGGATGCGCTGGAGGGCATCGGACTGCATGGCGATGGTCGTCTGCTGGCACTCAACAGTTATGAAAATCGCGTCTATCAGCTGGGCATGGAAGAGGGCTCGCCGCTGATTGCCAAGTTCTATCGCCCCAAACGCTGGTCGAGTGCGGCGATTCTGGAAGAACATGCTTTTGTTGGTTCATTGGTCGAGCGCGAAATTCCTGTCGTACCCGCCTTGCTGATCGGCGGGCAAACGTTGCACGAATATAACGGTTTTCGTTTCTCGTTGTTCGCCAGACACGGTGGTCGTGCGCCTGAGCTGGAACACCGCGACACGCTGGCATGGATGGGGCGTTTTATCGGGCGCATCCATGCTGTCGGCGCGCTTAAAACTTACCAACATCGTCCCGCGCTGGATATTGAAAGTTTTGGTGTCGAGCCTGCCGGATACCTGCTGGAGCATGATTTCATTCCCGTTGAACTGCTTGAGGTTTATCGCGGTGTAGTCGCGCAGGCTTTGGACGGCGTGCGGCGCTGTTTTGATCGTGCGGGCGAGGTGAAAACGCTACGTCTGCACGGCGACTGCCATGTTGGCAACGTGCTGTGGACCGATGCCGGGCCGCACTTCGTGGATTTCGACGATAGCCGCATGGGTCCCGCAATACAGGATTTATGGATGTTGCTATCCGGCGAGCGCGCCTGTCAGTCCCGTCAGTTCGGCGACTTGCTGGCGGGCTACGAAGATTTTTATGATTTCAATCCGCGCGAAATGCATCTACTGGAAGCCCTGCGCACCCTGCGTTTGATTCATTACTCGGCGTGGATCGCCAGGCGTTGGGACGATGCGGCTTTCCCGGTAGCGTTTCCCTGGTTCAACACCCAGCGTTACTGGCAAGACCGGATACTTGAATTGCGCGAACAGATCGCGCTGATGGATGAACCCCCTTTGCCTTGCTAAACCCGTTTGCCCACCTTATGTCGCGGAAATGAAAGAAAAAATGACTAACGAGCTTGAAAAAATTACTTTAACTGAAGACCCGGCTTGTCAAACTCGTACCTCTCATCTCGACCTTCCCCCACTTTTGGGGGAAGAGTCAAGCGAATCGCGGCGTGCGTTGCACGTTTCTGAAACGATCATCGCAGCCACTCGGGATTGGCTGGAAAAAGCCGTTATCGGCCTCAATCTGTGCCCGTTCGCCAAGGCGGTACACGTCAAGCAGCAGATACGCTATGTGGTCAGTGCGGCCACCACCGAGGAGGCCTTGCTGCTTGATTTGCTGGTCGAGTTGCGCCGTTTGCAGGACACCGATGCCGACTTGCTCGACACCACTCTATTGATACATCCCTATGTTTTAACTGACTTTTTAGACTATAACGATTTTCTGGATACGGTGGATATTGCCGTCGCCGAGCCTGAATTCAATGATGCCTTCCAGGTTGCCAGCCTGCATCCGCGCTATCAGTTTGCCGGTACTCAAGTGGACGACATCGAGAATTACACCAACCGTGCGCCTTATCCGACGCTGCATTTGCTGCGCGAAGCCAGCGTGGATCGTGCGGTGGATGCTTTCCCCGACGCGGATCATATTCCCGACACCAATATCGAGACTTTGCAAAAATTGGGGCACACGGGATGGGAAAAGCTGGGACTCTTTAAAACTGTTTAGCCAAGCAACGTTTCGGCATTGCGCCGGTGTGCGGCAGCCGCCACTTCCTTGCTGACGATGGTCATGCCGATCGGGCTGAGGGCAATCCCCGCGAGCTTCAAATGCTGGATGGCGAAGGGGATGCCGATAATGCTGATGAAGCATAAGATCGCCGAGGCGAGATGCCCCAGTGCCAGCCAGATGCCCGCGAACAAAAACCAGATGACATTGCCTATCGTCCCCCAACTGCCCGTGCCGACATCATCGGTTTGCGTCAGGTCTTTGCGGTTGATGGCTTCCTTGCCGAAGGGGAAAAAGGAAAACTGTCCGATCACAAAACAGGCTTTACCCCACGGAATACCGATGACGGTGATGAACGCCAATAAGCCGACCAGCCACCAGCCCAGCCCCATCAGCGCGCCGCCCAAAATGAACCACAAAAAATTCCCGATACGGGTCATGCTTGCCTTTTGCCGAGCGTTTGCTGGCAGGATGTTATTGACTCGATTGATTTCGTTGTACTTCCTGATAAAACCGGGAGGTGTTTTTCCCGCTTTGTTTGGCAAGGTACATCGCTTCATCCGCTTGCTTGACGAGTGCTTCGGTATTCTGGGCATCATCCGGGTAGATGGCAATGCCGATACTCGCGCCCACATAACTGGGTTGACCATCCAGGTCGAACGGCGCTGACAGTGCCGTGATGATTTTACGCGCTACCAGCGAGGCGTTCTCGTCGGCTCCGATGTCATTGAGCACAAAGGTGAATTCATCGCCGCCTACCCGTGCTACCGCATCTGAAGTGCGTATGGTTTGCTTCAGCCTTTTGGAAACGCCCTGCAACAGTAGATCTCCCGCCGCGTGTCCCAGCGTGTCATTGATCTTCTTGAATCCGTCTAAATCCAGGAACATGGCAGCTACCTTGTATTGATTGCGCTTGGCCAGTGACAGGGAATGTTCGAGGTTATCCAGGAATAACGCCCGGTTGGGCAGATCGGTCAGGTAATCGTAGTGAGCCAAGTGCGCTATTTTTTGTTCCGCCTGTTTGCGTTCGGTCATGTCCCGGACGATACCGATAAAGTAACGCATCCCACCCAAAACCATTTCCGATACGGACAGTTCCATGGGGAATTGTTCACCATTTTTACGGATGGCGATCACCTCGCATCCACGTATTCCCGATGTCTTGCCATGGTTGGCATGTAAATACTGATAGAGGTAAGCATCAAATTCGGTATGGACAGATTCAGGCATCAGTATTTTCACGTTTTTGCCTAAAGCCTCTTGTTGCAAATGGCCAAAGATTTGTTCTGCTGCCGGGTTGAATCCCTGAATTTCACCCGTTTCGCTCAGGGTGATGATGCCATCCATGACGTTGTGGATGATGGATTGCAACTGATTCTGGCTCTTTTCAAGTTCCCCTTTGGTTTGCTTCAGGTTCATGACCATCTGCCAGAACAATTTAACCTCCGGGCCACTCGCCACTCTTTTACCCGCAAATATTTTGCTCACTTCGTCGGCAATGGAGTCATCGTGTGACAAGTTGTACACGATGCAGTCCGGATAATGTTTGCCAGCTTGCAAGGCCACGACAGCATCCAGATAGCTTGGAATGCCATGTTGGTTTGCCAACTGGATTCCAGGCGCACTCGGGTTCGGGTCGGCAATGGCGATCACCTTGACCAGTGTGTCCTCCAGGAACATCTCAAGCAGCGCATGTCCGCCACGTCCTGCGCCGATAATGATTACGGGATGACCTGAGACTCTGGGTGTTGTCATGTTTGTTCCTGAGTGAGTGGTGGGTTGATTCGGGTGTGATTCTGACACATTTTCAGAGTAGGGTTTTAACAAATTGCCGGGTCATTTTGTCAGTCGGAAAACTTCACCATTTTTTGATTTTAGTGGAATGGCGGCCAGGACTCTACCCTCCGTGTCATTAAGCCTTGTTGGCGGCGATCTGCTGGAACAGTTCCAGTCGTCTGGCGTTAATTTTGCCAGTGGCAACCGCTGTCAGTAGTGCGCAGCCGGGCTCATGCAGGTGATGGCAGTCGCGGAAGCGGCATAGTCCGAGGTAGGGTGCGAACTCGACGAAGCCTTGTTCGATGCCGCCCAGGCTTAGGTGGTGCAGGCCGAACGCCTGCACGCCGGGGCAGTCTATCAGTTCGCTGCTGTCGTCGAGCCAATACAGTTTGGCGTGGGTGGTGGTGTGTTTGCCGGAATCGAGCACGGTGGAGATTTCCCGCGTGGCGGCTTGTGCATCCGGCAGCAGGGCGTTGATTAAGGTGGATTTGCCCATGCCGCTTTGTCCGACCAGCACGCTACGGTGGCCGGCAAGATAGGGGCGCAGGGTTTCCGCATTTTCGTGCGCGCTGAGTTCCACCACGCGGTAGCCGATGGCGCGATAGGGCGCGAGTATTTTCCGCGCGGCGGCAGCGGCCTCCACCAGGTCGCACTTGTTCAGCACGATCAGCGCGTCCAGATTTTGCTCAAAGGCGGCGATCAGGCAGCGGGTCAGCACTTCATCGCTGAAGGACGGTTCGGCTGCGACCACGACGATGATCTGGCTGACATTGGCTGCGATCAGTTTGGAGCGAAAGGCATCCGAGCGGTGCAGCAAAGAGGTGCGCTGCGTGATGCGTTCGATCACCCCCTGATGGTCGCCGGTGCGTTTGACTTCGACCCCGTCGCCGCACACCGCGTCACTTTTTTTGCCGCGCGTCAGGCAAGGCAGCAGACCGCCATCCCTCAGGCGCACCAGATACTGACGACCGAAGGCTGCGACGATGCGACCCGGCAGGATGGCATTCAAAACAGGAACAGCGGCGTTCAAGGTTTGAACAGTGCGTCCACTTTGGCGGCGCAGATGAAGTCGTTTTCGGATAAGCCGCCGATGGCGTGGGTGCTGTACGCCACGCGGCAACTGTTGTAGCTGACAGCCAGATCGGGATGATGGTCTTCGCGGTGCGTCATCCACGCCACGGCGTTGACGAAGGCGATGGTCTGGTAATAATTCTTGAACGGATAAGTCTTGCTGATGCAAGCGCCCTCTTGTTGCCAGCCGGGCAGTTGTGTCAGCAATTCGTTGATTTCATGCGGCGCCAGCGGCGGCACGCCGCCTTCACAGGGTTTGCATTGCTGGTTGCCGAGGTCGCAGACGATTGCCATGAGGTTCTCCTATTGCAGCTTGTAATAGCGGTTGAGATAGGCACCGAGATGCTGTTCTTCCTGTGCCGTCAGGTGTGCGCCCACGTTGCCGCTACAGAAACGGATTTGCTCGATCAGCTCATTCGCGTTATGTACCTTGCGGTCCGCGCGGGTAAAAATCGCGCTGCCATCGCCGCCCAGCATCGCCGCGTGGCAACTATTGCATTTGTATTGCTTAAACAATTTCTCTCCCGCCTGCGCGTTGCCAGCAGGGAAGGGGGTGGCAAAAGCCGCGTTGGCAAGTCCGAGTAACAGCAGGGCGTTAAGCAATTTCATCGGGATTTCCTTATTGGGCTTGTAAATGGGCGATGCGCAGCGCAGCGGGCGGATGCGAATCGTAAAACCTGGAATACAGTGGATCGGGGGTCAGGGTCGCTGCATTGTCCTGGTACATCTTGACCAGCGCGTTCACCAGATCGTTTGCAGCGGTCTGTTCTGCGGCGTAGGCATCTGCCTCGAACTCATGTTTGCGTGAATACGCCGCCATGAGCGGGCTTAATAAAAAACTGAATACCGGCATCACCATGAAAAATAGCAGCAGCGCCAGCGCGGTGCTGGGCGTGGTAACCCCCAGTCCGTGATAGAACCAGTCGGTTTGCATCAGCATACCCAGCAGCCACAGGAATGCCAGGCTCAGGGCAAAAGTCAGCACGATGCGTTTGACGACATGGCGATGTTTGAAGTGGCCGAGTTCGTGCGCCAGCACCGCCTCGATTTCCTCGATGTTGAGGCGGCTCAACAGGGTGTCGAAGAACACGATGCGCTTTGTCCTGCCGAAGCCCGTGAAGTAGGCGTTACCGTGCGCGCTGCGGCGGCTGCCGTCCATGACGAACAGGCCGCTGGCAGTGAACCCGCAACGGGCGAGCAAAGCCTCGATGCGCGCTTTCATCGCCTCGTCCTGCAAGGGGATGAATTTGTTGAACAGCGGCGCGATGAAAGTTGGATAAATGAATAAAATCAATAGGTTAAATGTTATCCATACGCCCCACACATACAGCCACCAGTAGCTGCCCATGCGTTCCATCAGCCACAACACGCCGAACAAAAGCGGCAGGCCGAGTACCGCACCGACCAGCAGCCCCTTGAACATGTCCATCAGGTACAGCTTCAGGGTTATATGGTTGAAGCCGAAGCGCGCTTCAATATAGAAGGTGCGGTACAGATTGAACGGAGTTTCCAGCAAGGAGGAGAGCAGCAGCACCGTCACCAGCGTGGCGACCCCTTGTGCGAGAGAGGAATCGAAGCTGCCCCGAAACTGGTCGGCCACCCACTGGATACCGCCCGCCAGCGTAAAACCCAGCAACAGCAAGGCATCGAACACGATGCCCAGCATGGCGGAACGCGTCTTGGCGGTCGTGTAATCTGCCGCTTTCTGGTGATCGCTCAACTGGATTTGTTCGCGGAAGGCGGCGGGTACGGCGGCGCGGTGCGCGGCGATATGCGCCAGATGGCGGCGCGCCAGCCACAGCCTGACGAGGGAGCTGAGCGCGAGTGCCGCGATGAAGATAAGGGTGAAATGCGTGGCTGTCATGCGAGTCTTAATGTTTTGGTGGTGGTCGGAAGTGGGGTTGTGACACAATGCGCACTTTATCGTTCATAGAGGAGCGCGCGAATTATGGCACAAAATGAAAATTACCTCGTCTGGATAGACATGGAAATGACGGGGCTCAATCCCGATACCGACCGCATCATCGAGGTCGCCATCGTCATCACCGACAATAATCTGGAAACCGTTGCCGAAGCCCCTGTGCTGGTGGTGCATCAGCCCGACAGCATCATGGACGGCATGGACGCGTGGAATAAATCCACCCACGGCAAGTCGGGACTCATCGAGCGGGTCAAGGCTTCCACGCTGGACGAGGCCGCAGTGGAAGCGCAGATGCTGGCTTTTCTCAAGGAATACGTCACGCCGCGCACATCGCCCATGTGCGGCAACTCCATCTGCCAGGACCGGCGTTTCATGGCGCGTACCATGCCGAAATTCGAGGACTATTTTCATTACCGCAATCTGGATGTCAGCACCCTCAAGGAACTCGCCAAACGCTGGAAGCCGGACATGGCGAAGGGCGTAAAGAAGCACGGCAAGCACGAGGCGCTGGCCGACATCTACGAATCCATC
>PEUR01000027.1:0-1699 GCA_002780675.1 Gallionellales bacterium CG03_land_8_20_14_0_80_55_15
GGAATTGCCGCCGAACAGGCCAGTATTCGATTCGCCGGGCAGATATTCGATCAGCGCCCGGCCAATAGCGGGCAACCAACCCAAATCATGGTGTGTGGCGTGGATACGGCTGACACTGCGAATACCGTGAGGCGAGAGGAATTCATTCTCATTCAATAAGTGTTTCAGAATCGGCGGCAGCATGTCGTGATTGGCCAGCGATAATAGATGTTCGCCGCGTTCGTTGGTGTGCGCGGGGCAAGCACAGATGCTGTGTCCATCGAACATGCCGCCCGCGTGAGCCATCAGCATTTTCTCGAAGCGCGGTGCATTCTTCAACAGGCGCGGCTCGACCACCTCACAGGCGAACAGCGGGATGATACCCACCATGGAGAACACATCTATGCGGTGGCGATCCCCTTCCGGCGTGACGAGCACATCCTTGAAAAATCCGTCGTCTGCATCCCACAACGACGGGCTGTGATCCACATTGCCTGCCATCACGTTAGCCATGGTCAAAAACTGGCTGTAACACTGCAAGGCAATATCCTCATAATCCGGCTCTTCGACGGTCAATTCAAGCGCGATCATCGTCATGTTGAGCGAAAACATCGCCATCCAGCCAGTGGCATCCGCCTGTTTCAGACGGTAGCCAGCCGGTAAAACTTGCGAGCGGTCATACACCGAGATGTTGTCCAGCCCCAGGAAACCGCCCTCGAACACGCCGTGTCCATCGCTATCCTTGGCGTTCAACCACCACGCAAAATTGAGCAGCAACTTGTGCAAGGTGCGGCGCAAAAAGCCATGATCGCCCGCGCCGCGCTGCACGCGCTCCATACGGAACAATTTAAGCACGGCCATGGCATGTACCGGCGGATTGACATCACCGAACGCCCATTCGTAGGCGGGAATTTGTCCGTTGGGATGCAGCATGTCTTCGCGCAACAAAATTTCCAGTTGCCGCTTGGCGAAATCAATATCCACCAGCGCCAGCGGCAAGGCGTGAAAAGCCATATCCCAGGCAGCAAACCAGGGAAATTCCCAGCTATCCGGCACCGACATAATGTCTGACGCACAAAGTTGTCGCCATTGACGGTTGCGCCCGGCTTTGCGCGACTGGGGCGGACGCGAGGTGTCGCCGTCCAGCCAGCGCGCTACGTCGAAATGGTAAAACTGCTTGTTCCAGATCATGCCCGCCAGCGCCTGGCGCAGGATGTTTTGATCGGCTACCTTGTCCGGCAAAATCCCGTGGTAGTAGTCATCCGCCTCACGCTCGCGCAGCTCGAACAGGGCTTTCGCATCGGCAAAAGGGGTCTGCAAAGCACCTTCCGACAACACTATCTCCAGCGTCATCTGGGCACCTGGCTCGACAGTTTGGGTATGCCAGGCGGCAAATTTGCTACCGCTATGTGCGGGATTGACCGCCCCCTGTTCACCGTGAACCACACGGCGATGGAAGGCATCTTTCACATAGTGTGAGCGATTGCGCAATCCCCATAATGCCTCTGCATTGCTATCGTTTTCAGTGAACAACAGCTGCGCCGTCTGCCGACCGTACAAATAATATTCGCCTAAGCCTTCGACTCTTGCCTGTACTGCCCATGCCGCCCCTGCAGGGGCTTGCACGGCCATCAGTTTCGGCTTTTCGCCTGCGTCATCACCCCACGCCCAGGTGTTGCGACACCAGCATGAGGGCAACAAGTGCAACACGGCGGCTTCA
>PEUR01000027.1:1733-3087 GCA_002780675.1 Gallionellales bacterium CG03_land_8_20_14_0_80_55_15
TCTGCCCCGCCTGCGCTTTTGCATACTTCACCTCCACATCCCAATAGCGATTGTCGGCAAAGACACCCGTATCAATCAGATTGAATGGCGGATCGCTGCGCGTGCGGCGCGCATTTTCTTCTACCAGTTGGCGATAAGGAAAAGCCTGTTGCGGATACTTGTAGCGGTAGCGCAAAAAACTGTGGCTGGGCGTGGCATCCAGATAAAAATAGCATTCCTTGACATCTTCGCCGTGGTTGCCCTGGTTACCCGTTAGACCGAAAGCGCGTTCCTTCAAAATGGGATCAACCCCGTTCCACAACGTCAGCGCGAAACACAGCCGTTGCTGTGCGTCGCTGATCCCGCCCATGCCGTCCTCGCTCCAGCGATAGGCGCGCGAACGCGATTGATCGTGGCTGAAATACTCCCACGCCGTGCCATCGGCGCTGTAATCCTCGCGCACCGTCCCCCAGGCGCGTTCGGACAGATACGGCCCCCACAACTGCCAGTCTTCCGCGCCGCGCCGCTGCGCTTCCAGCCTTTGCTGTTCGGCGGATGTAAGCTCGACAGCCGGTGTATTTTCGGTCGGGGCTTCAGTTTTCGTATTCAAGTCAGGCGTGTTCATCATGTTTCTCCTCCATTTGCGATGTGGTGCGATTAACCTGGAAAAAGCATTTGTCCACGAAAAACACGAACAAAAACGAACCAATTAAAATACCTATCACGATTAACGCCATCACCTGACGGGTGAATCGCTAAATATATGTAACATTTTGATTTATTTGGTAATTTTTATATTTTTAGTGGACGAAAAAAGGTTTTTGCGATTCAGTTTCCACCACGCTTCCAATATGCACGCCACCGACCACGCCTGACTCGGCGCGCCGCGCGGTGTGTGCGGCGCGTCGCCATCGAATATCTCGCTGATGGTACCCAGCCCCGCCTCACCGAGATGTTCCCGCATCGCTTCCAGCCGCGACAAGGCGTGCGCCGCATCACCGCTAACGCGATATTCCGCCAGCGCGTAATGCCCCAGCAGCCATGCCCAAACCGTACCTTGATGGTAAGTGCTGTCGCGCGACCAGACATCGCCCTGATAATGCGGGCGGTAATCGGGACTGGCAGGATCGAGGGAGCGCAGACCGAAGGGGGTCAGCAGGTGGCGCGCGCAGATGGCGACCACCTCCTGCTGGACTTCAGAATCCAGCGGGCTGAACGGCAGGCTGACCGCAAAAATCTGGTTGGGACGGAGGTAATCATCGTTACCGTCAGAGCCGTCCAAAACGTCAAATAATCCATGATGATCCGGGCTGACAAACCTTTGAAATCCCGCCCGTGTCGTTGCGGCCATCGCCGAATATTTTTTAGCGCTTGG
>PEUR01000032.1 GCA_002780675.1 Gallionellales bacterium CG03_land_8_20_14_0_80_55_15
TTGGCTGGGGCGAGGCTGAATGCCGCAGCCAGCACGGCTTTGATACTGCCCGCCGCCGCGATGTGGTTTTCCTTGATGAGGATGCCGTCATAGAGTCCGACCCGCTGGTTGTGTCCGCCGCCTGCCAGCACGGCGTATTTTTGCGCCAAGCGCAGACCGGGCAGGGTTTTTCTCGTGTCCATGATTTTCACTGGCAAACCCGCCACCGCATCTACATAGCGGCGCGTGGTGGTGGCGGTGGCAGATAAAGTTTGCAATAAATTCAAGGCACTGCGTTCTCCCGTGAGCAGCGCGCGGGCGCGACCGCCCAGCTCACACAGCGTTTGTCCGGGACGGATTGCATCGCCGTCTATCGCTTGCCAGCGGATTTTGCAATCCGGGTCGAGGCTCAGAAAAACCGCATCAAACCAGTCCGTGCCGCACAATACGCCGGATTGACGGGTGATGACCTGCGCCTGGGTGGTGAGTGTTTCAGGTAAGAGTTGCGCGGTTAAATCGCCGCTGGCGATGTCTTCAGCCAGAGATTTCTTAACGGTGTCTTTGATGTGTTGAGCGAGTGGGGTCACGGGATAAAAGTGTCGGGGGAAAGGTAGCGTAGTATAAGGGATGCGGCAGGGACTTGAAAATCTTCCCGTCTTGCCTCATCTGCGTCCCATCTGAAATTTTATTCGAGGAGTGCGTCATGCGTTTCGACAAATTCACCACCAAGTTGCAGCAAGCTTTATCCGATGCCCAAAGTCTGGCCGTCGGCAGCGACAATCAGTTTATCGAGCCGCAGCATCTGCTGCTGGCTTTGCTCAACGATGCCGACAGCGGTGCGGAGTCGTTGCTGGCGCGCGCGGGCGGCAAGGTCAATGCCTTGAAAACAGCGTTGACGGACGCGGTGTCGCGTTTGTCGAAGGTGGAAGGTCACGGCGGAGAGGTGCAGGTCGGGCGCGATCTGAGCAATCTGCTCAACCTCACCGACAAGGAAGCGCAGAAACGCGGCGACCAGTTCATTGCCACCGAGATGTTTTTGTTGGCGGCAACGGCTGACAAGGGCGAGACCGGGCGCTTGCTCAAAACACACGGGGTGTCACGTCAGCCGCTGGAAACCGCGATTAACGCGGTGCGCGGCGGCGAGTCGGTGGGTTCGCAGGAAGCCGAAGGAAGCCGCGAGTCGTTGAAAAAATTCACCATAGACCTGACCGAGCGCGCAAGGCAAGGCAAGCTCGATCCCGTTATCGGGCGCGATGACGAAATCCGCCGCGCGATTCAGGTGTTGCAGCGCCGCACCAAAAATAACCCGGTGCTGATCGGCGAGCCGGGCGTGGGCAAGACCGCTATCGTCGAAGGGCTGGCGCAGCGCATCGTCAATGGTGAAGTGCCGGAATCGCTCAAGGGCAAGAAGGTGCTGAGTCTGGATATGGCGGCCTTGCTGGCGGGTGCCAAGTATCGCGGCGAATTCGAGGAACGGCTGAAAAACGTGCTCAAGGAACTGGCGCAGGACGAAGGCCAGACTATTGTTTTCATTGATGAATTGCACACCATGGTGGGCGCGGGCAAGGCGGAAGGCGCGATGGACGCGGGCAATATGTTGAAACCTGCGCTGGCGCGCGGCGAGCTGCATTGCATCGGGGCGACTACGCTGGACGAATACCGCAAGTATGTCGAAAAAGATGCCGCGTTAGAGCGCCGCTTCCAGAAAGTGCTGGTGGGCGAGCCGTCCGTGGAATCCACCATCGCCATTTTGCGCGGCTTGCAGGAACGCTACGAGCTGCATCACGGCGTGGACATCACCGATCCTGCCATCATCGCGGCGGCGGAGCTGTCCAACCGTTACATCACCGACCGCTTTCTGCCGGACAAGGCGATAGACCTGATAGACGAGGCGGCGGCGCGCGTGCGCATGGAGATTGATTCCAAGCCGGAGGTGATGGACAAGCTGGAGCGCCGTCTGATTCAGCTCAAAATCGAACGCGAAGCGGTGAAGAAGGAAAAGGACGAGGCCTCGAAGAAGCGCTTCGAGCTGATCGAAACCGAGATAGCCAAATTGAGCCGTGAATACGCCGATCTGGAAGAAATCTGGAAGGCGGAAAAAGGCGCGGCGCAAGGCACGGCGCATCTCAAGGAAGAAATGGAGCAGGTGCGCGCCGAGATCGTGCGCCTGCAGCGCGAAGGCAAACTTGAGAAAGTGGCCGAACTGCAATACGGCAAGCTGCCGCAGCTCGAAGCCCGCATCAAGGAAGCCGCCCAGCGCGAGGCCGAAGGCGACGGCACGAAGAACAAGTTGCTGCGCACTCAGGTGGGCGCGGAAGAGATCGCCGAAGTGGTGAGCCGCGCGACCGGCATTCCGGTTTCCAAGATGATGACGGGAGAGCGCGATAAATTATTGAAAATGGAAGATAAATTGCATGAGCGTGTGGTAGGCCAGGACGAGGCGGTGCGGCTTGTGTCCGATGCGATTCGCCGCTCGCGCTCAGGGCTTTCCGACCCGAACCGGCCTTATGGTTCCTTCCTGTTCCTGGGGCCGACCGGCGTGGGCAAGACCGAGCTGTGCAAGGCGCTGGCAGGTTTCATGTTCGATTCCGAAGACCATCTGATCCGCATAGACATGTCTGAATACATGGAGAAACATTCCGTTGCGCGTCTGATCGGCGCGCCCCCGGGCTATGTCGGCTATGAAGAAGGCGGCGGGCTGACCGAAGCGGTGCGCCGCAAACCGTATTCCGTGATTTTGCTGGACGAAGTGGAAAAGGCGCATCCCGACGTGTTCAACGTGCTGCTGCAAGCGCTGGACGACGGGCGCATGACCGACGGGCAGGGGCGCACGGTGGACTTCAAGAATACCGTGATCGTGATGACTTCCAACCTCGGCAGCCAGATGATCCAGCAGATGTCCGGCGACGATTATCAGGTCATCAAGCTGGCGGTGATGGGCGAGGTCAAAACCTATTTCCGCCCGGAATTCATCAACCGCATAGACGAAGTGGTGGTGTTCCACGCGTTGGACGAGAAAAACATTAAGTCCATCGCCCGCATCCAGTTGCAATATCTGGAAAAACGTCTGGCTGCGATGGAGATGAAACTGGAGGTGTCGGAAGCGGCGATTGCCGAAATCGCCACGGCAGGCTTCGACCCGGTGTATGGCGCAAGACCCTTGAAACGCGCGATCCAGTCGCAACTGGAAAACCCGCTCTCCAAGCTGATACTGGAAGGCCGCTACGCCGCGAAAGACACCATCAAAGTGGATTGCAAAGGCGGCGTGATGAAGTTCGAGTAAGAAATTACTTGAAAGCGAAAGCCCGGCTTGCCGGGCTTTTTTACGCCACTTGGCTTTAGCGC
>PEUR01000148.1 GCA_002780675.1 Gallionellales bacterium CG03_land_8_20_14_0_80_55_15
CGCTCAGCGTCCGTTCACAGTAAGGAGTTCGCGCAGTACCGCCAAGGCTTGAGCCGACAACGGATCAACTATTTCAACAATAAATCGCGCCATATGTTGCCCCGGCAGACCATTATTCATTGACTGAGAAAATAAATTGTCAACCTCTCGCTGGATCGGCCTGAAACGACTCATAAATAACACTCAACTTATTGACTAAACAATATTGCACTTCTATACAGAGGCTAATTTGTTGATTCTTTTGAAATTCACGAAGGATCAAGCCCGACAGGTTGCCAAGGCAATAAAAAACCCGCTGAAGCCAGTAGCTGCGCGGGTTATAAAGACGTTTCGGGAATATTCAGAAACCTGAAATGGCGGAGAGGGAGGGATTCGAACCCTCGGTAGCGTATAACGCTACGCCTGATTTCGAGTCAGGTACATTCGACCACTCTGCCACCTCTCCGGGAGGCGGATTCTACCAGCAAGTGGCAAATTAGTGCAGAATGTTGTCATGCGCAGACATGAGATTCCAACCAGGGCATTACAGATCGGCATTTTCCTGTCATTGCTGCTGTTCGGCTATTCCAATCTTTACAAGCCCCTGCCAGCATGGCAATCCGAAGCGTTAGTTGTTGTTATTGCACAAGATTCCACCCTTACCTACGAGGAATTTTCCAAACAGCTGGCGCAGAAATTCGCCGCTTACCTCGCTGTTCCTCTGAAAATAATTCTGGTTCCCGCCAATCAGGTTGAGGCGACTATGCTCAGCCGCCACGCGCATTTGTCAGCCTCCGGCTTCAGTTTGGCCGAAAAAAATCCGGCTTTGCTGTTCGGTCCGGGTTATCTGACCCTACGCGAACAGGTGGCTTACAACCAATATCAACCCGCACCGCGCAACACCAGCGGCCTGCTCGGCAAGCGTATCGCAGTCGTGGCCGGCTCGAATCAGGAAAAGGCACTTATCACGCTCAAGGAGCAGCTACCCGCGCTGAACTGGGAATCAAGGAAAAATCAAACAGTTGAAGACTTGCTCGGCGAAGTGAGTAAAGGTGCGCTGGATTACACTATCGCCGACCATGAACAAATCGCCCAAATGCTTAATTTTCACCCTAACCTTGCGGTTGCCTTTAACATCGGCAAGCCATCCCAACTAGCCTGGGCCTTCCCTGCCAATGCCGACAACGAGCTCATTGCCGCGAACGAACGATTCTTTGCGAGCATAGAAAAAAATGGCGAATTGAACAAGTTGCTGGATCACTATTTTGGTCACAACGACAGGCTGGCTCCGCTGGATGCCGCCGAATTCATGAAGCAACTCGACACCACCCTGCCCAGGTATCAATCTCTCTTCGAGGAAGTCGGCAAAGTGGTTAACGAGGATTGGCGGCTGATCGCGGCAATCGCCTATCAGGAATCACACTGGGATCCGCTCGCCACCTCTTTCACCAATGTGCGCGGCATGATGATGCTGACAGAGGCGACGGCAGACGAGATGAAAGTGGCGAACCGCCTGAACCCCCGTGACAGCACTCTGGGCGGCGCAAAATATCTGCGCCAGATCAAAGAACAACTCCCCGACAGCATCCAGGAACCCGCCCGGACCTGGATGGCACTCGCCGCATACAATCAGGGGATGGGGCATCTTGAAGATGCGCGCGTGCTGACCCAGCGACAAAAAGCCGACAAAGACGCGTGGACTGATGTCAAAAAATGGATGCCCTCTCTCAACAACCCGCGGTACTTTGAGAAGCTAAAGCATGGTTATGCGCGAGGCGGGGAGGCAGTGATTTTCGTCGAAAACATTCGCGCCTATTACGACATGCTGACCCGGCTGGATAGCCACAACGACAGCGAAAAACAACCACGTCACGCATACCAGTTAGTCAGCACCCGCGATAAGCCTGCTTTTTCATTGAGCGGCTTACGCAAAGCCGAAGTGGGGAGCCACAACAAGCAGGCCGCAGTGGACTATTCCCTGGTGAGATGAGCAGGCACCAGGTGCTGGTCGCCAATGGGTGTTTTCTCTACAGGCTGTTGCTCCGCAAGCTGTTGCTCGATACGCGCAAGCCGCGCCGTAATGTCGCGCAACATAACTTCCATTTCATTGTCGGCTTGCGCCGACTCCTTGGCATCGTTGCCAATCAAAAAAGCCGACATATTGGCGGTCAGCAACGATAGCAACACCACGCCCAGTAAAATCAGCAAGGAGGCAAACAACCGCCCCGCGCCACTATGCGGGACGACATCGCCGTAGCCCACGGTGGACATCGTCGCCCACGCCCACCACAGACCGTCCCATATATCCCCTATCGAAGGATCAATGCGCGTAATCACCACTCCGGCGAGCAACATGGTGATGATAGAAGCGGCCAGGGTGCCGCCCAGTTGGTGCAGGGTGAGCAGTCGGCGCACATTGCGCGACATCCGCGTCAACAGCACCAGCACCATGATTAGCCGCAAACTGCGCAACATGCCCGCCATCGGCGCAAATTTCAAAATCAGCGGGAAGCTGCCCAGAATAATTACCACATTTATCCAGTTATGCAACAGATAGCGCCGCTTATGCCTGACGAGGTAGGCGAGCGTCACCGTTTCTGCCAGGAATACCAACCAGATCATCCAGTCGAAGACATGCGCCAAGCCTATCTGAATGCTGCCAGTCTCTTCCAGATACCACTGAAAAGGAATCCACAGCACCACGATCAACAGCGGCCATTCCAACCGTTTTGCCCACATTCTGGCTGCGGGCGCTTCGTGCGGCGATACCCCGGCGATACCCAGCCAGTGGATGATGGTCAACGCTTTCATTTGGCCTGCGACAACCTTTCCAGTCCGCCCATGTAGGGGCGCAGCACTTCAGGAATGACAATACTGCCGTCAGCTTGCTGGTAGTTTTCCAGCACCGCCACCAGCGTGCGCCCGACCGCGAGGCCTGAGCCGTTCAGGGTGTGCAGCAATTCCGGCTTGCCCTGTGCATTACGGAAACGCGCCTGCATCCGCCGCGCCTGGAACGCCTCAAAGTTGCTGCACGAGGAAATTTCGCGGTAAGTGTTTTGTGCAGGCAACCATACCTCGATGTCATAAGTGGTCGCCGAAGAAAAGCCGATGTCGCCGGTACACAGCCTGACCACGCGGTAGTGCAGCCCCAGCTTTTGCAATATCGTTTCGGCATGTCCCAACAATGCTTCGAGTGCGGTGTAGGATTCCTCCGGATGCACCATCTGCACCAGCTCCACCTTGTCGAACTGGTGCTGGCGTATCATGCCGCGCGTGTCGCGTCCCGCCGAACCCGCCTCGGAGCGAAAACACGGCGTATGCGCGACAAACTTCAGCGGCAACTGTTCCAGCGG
>PEUR01000190.1 GCA_002780675.1 Gallionellales bacterium CG03_land_8_20_14_0_80_55_15
TTCCCGCTTCTTTATGTCCAGCTTGTTGGTTTTATCTTGGGGGAGTATCTGGTGACGCAAACGAATCCTGCAATTCTTGTACTTGCCGATGGGACGGTGTTTCGCGGTGTTGCCATCGGCGCTTCCGGCAGCCGTGTCGGCGAAGTGGTTTTCAATACTTCGATGACTGGTTATCAGGAAATTCTGACCGACCCTTCTTATTGCCGCCAAATCGTTACGCTGACTTACCCGCATGTCGGTAATGTTGGTGTCAATGAAGAAGATGTTGAGTCGCGTCAAGTATTTGCTAGTGGCTTGATTATTAGGGAGCTTTCTCCTGTGGTGAGCAACTGGCGCAGCACGCAGTCACTGCCGGATTATCTCAGGGCGAATGACGTGGTGGCGATTGCCGGTATAGATACCCGCAAGCTGACGCGCATTCTGCGCGAGAAGGGTGCGCAAAGCGGTTGCATCGCCAGCGGCACGGATGAAGTGGCGGCGCTGGCAGCAGCGCGCGGTTTCGCGGGGCTGTCGGGCATGGATCTGGCGCAGGTGGTGAGCTGCGATCATGTTTACGAATGGACGCAACGCGAGTGGGCGCTGGACACGGGTTATGGTGAGCGTAGCGCCGCAAAATTTCATGTGGTCGCCTATGATTTTGGCGTGAAGCGCAACATTCTGCGCATGTTGGCCGAACGTGGCTGCAAGCTCACTGTCGTGCCCGCCAAGACCTCTGCAGCTGACGTGCTGGCGATGAATCCCGATGGGGTGTTTTTGTCAAATGGCCCTGGCGACCCCGAGCCGTGCGATTACGCGATTGCCGCGACGCGGAAGTTTCTTGAAGTCGGTGTGCCGCTGTTTGGTATTTGTCTGGGGCATCAGATTTTGGGTCTGGCTGTGGGTGCCAGCACGGTGAAGATGAAGTTTGGCCATCGCGGCGCTAATCACCCCGTGCAGGATCTAGCGAGTCGCCAGGTGATGATTACCAGCCAGAATCACGGCTTTGCGGTAGATGCGGCGACGCTGCCCGCCAACGCACGCGTCACCCATATCTCGCTGTTTGACAGAACCTTGCAAGGTTTTGAATTGATTGATAAACCTGCGTTTTGCTTCCAGGGGCATCCCGAGGCAAGCCCCGGTCCGCACGATGTGGACGGGTTGTTCGATAAATTTGTTGGAATGATGGAGAAGAGCTGTGAAGCGTGAAAGGTGAAAAGTGAAACGTAACGGCAGCGCACCGCCCGGTTTTCACCTTCCGCATTTCACGTTTCACATTTCACTGAAGAAATGGCAAAACGTACAGACATAAAATCCATACTGATCATTGGCGCAGGGCCCATCGTTATCGGGCAGGCGTGCGAATTCGACTATTCCGGCGCGCAAGCCTGCAAGGCGCTGAAGGAGGAAGGGTATCGCGTGATTCTGGTCAATTCCAATCCGGCCACGATCATGACCGATCCTGACATGGCGGATGCGACCTATATCGAGCCGATTACCGTGCAGATAATGGAAAAAATCATCGCCAAGGAACGTCCCGACGCGATTTTGCCGACCATGGGTGGGCAGACTGCGCTGAACTGCGCGCTCGATCTGGCCAAGTACGGCATTCTGGAAAAATATAACGTCGAGATGATCGGTGCGTCGCGCGAGGCCATAGACATGGCGGAAGATCGCGAGAAGTTCAAGCAGGCGATGACGCGCATTGGTCTGGCTTCGGCGCATTCTGCTATCGCGCACAGCATGGAAGAGGCGTTTCAGGTGCAACAGATGATGGGTTTCCCGACCGTTATCCGTCCGTCTTTCACCATGGGCGGCAGCGGCGGCGGCATCGCTTATAACCGCGAAGAGTTTGTCGCGATCTGCGAGCGCGGCCTGGAAGCCAGTCCGACCAAGGAGTTGCTGATCGAAGAGTCCTTGCTCGGTTGGAAAGAATATGAGATGGAAGTGGTGCGTGACAAGAACGACAATTGCATCATCATCTGTTCCATCGAAAATCTTGACCCGATGGGCGTGCACACCGGCGATTCGATTACCGTTGCGCCCGCGCAGACGCTGACCGATAAGGAATACCAGATCATGCGCGATGCCAGCCTGGCTGTGCTGCGCGAGATAGGCGTGGAAACGGGCGGCTCCAACGTGCAGTTTTCCATCAACCCGGATGACGGGCGCATGGTGGTGATCGAGATGAATCCGCGCGTGTCGCGTTCCTCCGCGCTGGCTTCCAAGGCGACCGGTTTTCCGATTGCGAAAATCGCCGCCAAACTGGCGGTGGGCTACACGCTGGACGAGTTGCAGAATGATATTACTGGCGGCGCGACACCGGCTTCGTTCGAGCCGACGATTGATTATGTGGTGACTAAGATACCGCGCTTCGCCTTTGAGAAATTCCCGCAAGCCAACGATCGCCTGACCACTCAGATGAAATCGGTGGGCGAGGTGATGGCGATAGGCCGCACTTTCAAGGAGTCGTTCCAGAAAGCCTTGCGCGGGCTGGAAGTTGGCGTGAACGGGCTGGACAGCAAATTTACCGACCGCGAGGCGATCGTGTCCGAACTCGGCAATCCGGGGCCGGAGCGCATTTGGGCGGTGGGTGATGCGTTCCGCATCGGTCTGAGCGTAGAAGAAGTATTTGACATCAGCAAAATAGACCGCTGGTTTTTGGTGCAGATCGCTGATCTGGTGGCTCAGGAACAGAAACTGCAAGGCTGTACGCTGGATGGTCTGACCGGCGAGGCTTTGCGGGCGCTCAAACGCAACGGTTTTGCCGATGCGCGACTGGCGGCATTGATGGACACAGACGCGGCCGCCGTGCGCGCCTACCGCCACGCGCTGGGCGTGCGTCCGGTTTACAAGCGTGTGGATACCTGCGCTGCCGAGTTCGCTACCAATACCGCTTACATGTATTCCAGCTACGAGGAAGAATGCGAGGCGCAACCGACCCATAACAAGAAAATCATGGTGTTGGGCGGTGGCCCGAACCGTATTGGTCAGGGTATCGAGTTTGACTATTGCTGCGTCCATGCCGCGCTGGCGATGCGCGAGGACGGCTATGAAACCATTATGGTCAACTGTAATCCCGAGACCGTTTCCACTGATTACGATACTTCGGACAGGTTGTATTTTGAGCCGCTGACGCTGGAAGACGTGCTGGAAATCGTGGCGGTTGAAAAGCCGCTCGGCGTTATCGTGCAGTATGGCGGGCAGACACCTTTGAAGCTGGCGCACGGTCTGCAAAAGAACGGCGTACCCATCATCGGTACGACACCGGACATGATAGATTGCGCGGAGGATCGCGCGCGCTTCCAGCAGATGTTGCGCGAGCTGGATCTGAAACAACCGCCCAATCGCACTGCGAGCAATGTGGCGGATGCGATTGCCGGCGCGGCAGAAATTGGCTATCCGCTGGTGATGAGGCCAAGCAATGTGCTGGGCGGTCGTGCCATGGAAATCATTCATTCGCAGCCTGATCTGGAACGCTATATGCGGGGTGCTGAACAACTCGCCAAGACTTACCCCGAGCAAATGCCTATCCTGCTGGATCGTTTTCTGGATGATGCGATCGAGGTGGACGTGGATGCGGTCTCCGATGGCAAACAGGTCGTCATCGGTGGCATCATGGAACACGTCGAACAGGCGGGTGTGCATTCAGGCGATTCGGCTTGTTCCTTGCCGCCATACTCTTTGTCCGTCGAGATACAGGACGAATTGCGCCGTCAGACGGTCGCAATGGCGCAGGCACTCAACGTGGTCGGCTTGATGAATGTGCAATTTGCGATCCAGAGAAATATCGTTTATGTGCTGGAAGTGAATCCGCGTGCCTCGCGTACCGTGCCGTTTGTTTCCAAAGCGACCGGAGTGCCGCTGGCTAAAGTGGCCGCGCGCTGCATGGCGGGACAGTCGCTGGCAGATCAAGGGGTTACTGGCGAGGTGGTGTTGCCATATTTCTCGGTGAAAGAAGCCGTTTTCCCTTTCATCAAGTTCCCGGGCGTAGACACGATTCTGGGTCCTGAAATGAAATCCACCGGTGAAGTGATGGGCGTGGGCGATACTTTTGCCGAAGCCTTCGTCAAGTCGCAACTGGCGGCGGGTGTAAAATTGCCGTCGTCCGGCAAAGTGTTCATCAGTGTGCGCGATGCCGACAAGCCGGGTACGGTCGAGGTTGCAAAAACCCTGCTCACGCTGGGTTTTACGATACTGGCGACACGCGGCACGGCGGCGGTTCTGTCCAAGTCTGGTGTGGATGTGACGGTCGTGAATAAAGTGGCGGAGGGTCGCCCGCACATCGTGGATATGATCAAAAACGGTGAAGTCAGTCTCATCATTAACACGGTAGACAGCAAACCCTCGGTGATGCGCGATTCCTATTCGATCCGCGATGTCGCGCTGCAAGGTCGCGTGACTTACTACACTACGCTGGCCGGAGCGCGCGCTGCCTGTATCGGTATGCAACACCTCACCGGTTTGCGGGTGTACGACGTGCAGACGCAACATACACGGACCGCCTGAATAGTTTCTGCCTGAATGACTTTTTGTTGGTCGCCAGACGACGACCAACGATTAACAATTAACGATCAAGAGAGTAATAGTATGAGCAAAATTCCATTAACCGTGGTTGGAGCAGAAAGGTTGCGCCAGGAATTGCACAACCTTAAGACTGTTGAGCGCCCTTCGGTGATCAACGCTATTTCAGAGGCGCGCGCGCAGGGCGATCTTTCGGAGAATGCCGAATACGAGGCAGCCAAGGAAAAACAAGGGTTTGTCGAAGGCCGCATCATGGAGTTGGAAAGCAAGCTGGGGCGGGCACAAATTATAGATCCTGCTTCCCTGAATAAAGATGGGCGCTGTGTATTTGCGACGACGGTGGTGCTGGAAGATGTAGACAACGGCGATGTTGTCACTTATCAGATCGTCGGTGACGATGAGGCGAATATACGGGAACGAAAAATTTCCATCAGCTCGCCAGTTGCGCGTGCCCTGATCGGCAAATCCAGCGGTGACATTGCGGAAGTTAAAACCCCGCTGGGTGTGCGTGAGTATGAGGTGGTTGAGGTTCAGTACCTTTAAATCTGGTGAGTAGTGAGTAGTGAGTAGTGAGTGGTGAGTGGTGAGTGGTGAGTGGTGAGTGTGTTTTTCACATACCACTGA
>PEUR01000108.1 GCA_002780675.1 Gallionellales bacterium CG03_land_8_20_14_0_80_55_15
GCGCAGCGCATTGCACCCGAGGTTGCTTGATACGGCACTCGTAGCCGTTGCAGGGTGGGCAGTTTGCCTGCCGTTTAATGTCAGCGAGGGCCATTGACCACAATGATCTCGGCACGAGACTCACGATCTTGAAATTTACCGTGGACATACACAGGCTCATGCTCATTGAACCCCTTAACCAGATGCCGCCCCTTTAATTGCGAGCAGAATGCCACTCATCAGACTCAAGCCAACTCGCCAAGCGATTTAGATCAAAGCGTGACTGAGCAGACTTGAAATAATTGTTGTGTGAGTAGGTTCGGCCGTGCGCCAAGAGCTGAGCCTGATATTCCTGAGTAACTCTCATGACATTTCCAAATACACTGCTGTATGCCACATCCATAGTGGCCGCATCAAGACTACTTGCTTCTTGATTCGTTGAAACAAGATACTTGTGGATACCATAGCAGAGTATCTCGTCAGCATGCTGAATTAAGTCGGGTGCATCTTCCAAAGATTCATTGCGTTTAGTCACCACGAAATTATGTATCGCATAAACGTTAAGCATCTGCACATAAAGTGGTGAATTAATGTCCCCACCAAAATATCCATGCAAAGGATCGCTAGTCTCACTCGTTGCATCGTACAACTGTTGCAGCACCTGAGTTTTTGAAGCCTTGGCTGTTTCTGGTCGCTCGTAGTAAGTTGCGTACCAAAACTTAAGTAACGTCTCACTCGAAACAGTATGGCTTAACTCACGACTTAACTTGTTTTCGAAACTGTCACCACGCTTAGTGATATACCCAATTCCTTTGTTCTCAAAAAGCACTTTCAAATGCTGATTAAAATCACGATTGCTAATTTTGTCTCGAACATTAATACTGGTCTGCGTATTCGTCGCGGTTGTTATCTTTTCTGCCAATTCTCCATCTTGCGTATCATAAAGTCTGATCATGACATCAACATCATCAAGCTTTTCAGGATTCGCCTTATATACATCATAAATTACTTGTGTTGATTGCAGGCCGTTAACAATGACAGGATTCACGGTCTGAATTGGATAAGTTCCAGCTTGCATTGCATTAGGCAACTTAAGGGTCTCAGCAATCATTGTTATACCGTTATTCATAAATGGAAAATACGCCGAATCCTGCCCTGTCAATGTGTTTTTTATTTGCTGATTGGTACGAACGGCACCTAGAAACCCGCGAATATTTTGGCTAAACAGATGATCCTCATTTCCATTAATCTGTTTTTCCTCTTCAATAAGGCGGCATAGTTCTTTCGCCTTCAAACGAAACCCAACAGAACGGACATTTCCTTTAGCGTAGGTAATCAAAGCCTGAGGATCGTTAGATGATGCGATGTTTGACTTCTCAGCCATGAATGTAAAACTGACTGTTTTACGTTTTCGTTGTGCCGCCTGTAAACTTTTGATTTTCGAGAATAGATCGGGCGCATCAAGAATTTCCAGCATCGAATGCTGCCTCATATGCCGATCAGCAATATCCTTGTCTTGTCCTTCCTTTTTTCCGTTAAATACAAAAAATAACTTGGGTGTGTACGTTATCCCTTGACGAGGAATATCCCAAATCGTTTGAAGTTTTGCGGTTACATTTTTATTTAGGGGTAATTGCGCAGTATTCATGCGTTCAAACAAATTCTGATAATCACTTACAAATTTAGTGACTTCGTTATCTCCCAAATGCTCTGAGTTTTTTGTTTGAAATACAGCCAAAGTTGCAGTAGTTTCATCAAAGTAGATTCCATCCATGCCACCATCGTTACCACCGTCATGCCCGCCATTTGCCGTTTTAACCAATGTGGAAATATCGTTGTAGACTTCATCAAATGATTTGTCGAGAACGGCTGCAACTGCAAAAATTTCAAACGCATGTCCTCGATTCCCATTAAATCCAAATCGCTGGTCAATTTTTTCAAGATAGCTATTTATAAACACAGTTTGATTCATAATTCATTACCTCTTGAAAATAATTTCGCCTAAATCTAACAGCAGAGCTTTCTCTTTTGCCATCAGCCGAACTCGGTTCTAGGTGCGTCTTTGCCTAAATCGTCGCCAGTGATGTCGTTAGGAAAATCATCGCCCAATGTACCTGCGACAGCGGCAAGGAAAGATTCAGTGTCTTTGGAGCGAGAGCGCAGCGTAGCTTTGTCCGCATAGCACTGTTCCAAGAATTGGATGAAGTCCAATGCCTCATGCGCTGCCTGATCAGGAAGATTGCGACTGTGGTGATAAAGGTTTTCGGCTACTGACATGGTCAATCTCCTTTTTCAATATGGGCATTTCGGGAGTCTGTCGGACTTAAAGAAAATCTACTGCACTTATCCTCGGGTGGTGTGGCCGGGGGAATCCGCCTGGACGGCGCAGATTTGCGAGCAGCCGCTTTGCGGCTTTGCCTGCTTAAACCTTTTCGCTACGATTCTTCAAGTCCGACAGGCTGCTAGCAAGCATGGCAGCACAAACATAACAACCATCCAACCTCGAAAAGTCCCCCAACCTAGCCCTCCCCCAGAGGGAGAGGGGATAAATGCGGTTAGCGACTAATCGGCTTATACCGAATCCGCTTAGGCTTCGCGCCTTCCTCACCTAAACGCTTCTTCTTGTCCGCCTCGTATTCCTGATAGTTGCCGTCGAAGAATGTCCATTTGGAATCGCCTTCGCAGGCGAGGATGTGGGTGGCGATACGGTCTAAGAACCAGCGATCATGTGAGATGACGACGACGCAACCGGCAAATTCGAGCAGCGCATCTTCCAGCGCGCGCAAGGTTTCCACGTCCAGATCGTTGGTCGGTTCATCGAGCAGTAATACATTGCCGCCGGAGATGAGCGTCTGTGCCAGATGCAAGCGTCCGCGCTCACCGCCGGAGAGTTGGCCGACCAGCTTGCCCTGATCGCCGCCCTTGAAGTTAAAACGTCCGATGTAAGCGCGCGCTGGGGTTTCATATTTCCCCACGGTCAAAATTTCATTGCCGCCGGAGATCGCATCGAACACAGTCTTGTTGTTGTCCAGCGAATCGCGCGCCTGATCTACATGGGCAATTTTAACGGTCTGACCGATGTTGACCGTGCCGCTGTCCGGTTGCTCTTTGCCGGTAATCATGCGGAACAGGGTAGATTTACCCGCGCCGTTAGGGCCAATGATGCCGACAATTGCGCCCGCCGGAATCTTGAAACTCAAGTCG
>PEUR01000089.1 GCA_002780675.1 Gallionellales bacterium CG03_land_8_20_14_0_80_55_15
ACCTGGCTTCCGACAAGGCCGACAGCAAATAAAGAAGAGTATGGCTTTGACTTATTCATTGGCGGAAATTGCTTCTCGTTTGGGCGGTAGCGTGTTGGGAGACGGAGAGGTGCGTATTTCCAGTATCGCCACGCTGGAACATGCCGATGCGACGCAAATCAGCTTTCTGACCAACAGCAAGTATCGCGGCAAACTCGCCGAGACGCGGGCGGGCGCATTGATTTTGGGCGAGGCAGATGCCGATGCGAGCGACTTGCCGCGCATTATTGCGGCCAATCCCTACGCTTATTTCGCCAGAGTGTCAGCGCTGCTGAACCCTTTACCTGAAATCCAGCCTGGCGTTCATCCCAGTGCGGTGGTGGGCGAGGGTGCCAGGATTGATCCAACCGCCAGCATTGCCGCCACCGCAGTAATAGGCGCGGGGGCGGTCATTGGCGCGCATTGTGTGATCGGCGCGGGATGCAGCATAGGCGACCATGTGGTGATAGGTAGCCATGCGCGCCTGTATCCGCGCGTGGTGATTTATCACGACTGTGTGATCGGCGACAACCTGATTGCGCATTCCGGTGTGGTAATCGGCGCAGATGGTTTCGGCATCGCAATGGATGAAGGTCGCTGGATCAAGATTCCACAAATCGGTCGGGTGGTGATCGGCGACGATGTGGAAATAGGCGCGAATACCACCCTGGATCGCGGCGCGCTGGACGACACGGTGATCGAAGAGGGGGTAAAGCTGGACAATCAGATTCAAATCGCCCACAACGTGCGCATCGGCGCACACACCGCGATTGCCGGATGCGTGGGGATCGCGGGCAGCACCAGCATCGGTAAATACTGTCAGATTGGCGGCAGTGCAGGCATCCTGGGGCACCTGAAAATCGCTGATCGAGTGGTCATCTCGTCTTTTACACTGATCGGTAAATCTATCCGTGAGGCGGGGACATACACAGGGATATTTCCTTTTAGCAAGATGGACGAGTGGAAGAAGAATGCCGTGCAGATGCGTCATCTTGATGAAATGTTGAATAGAATCAAGGTATTGGAAAAGTTGTTGTCAGAACAGAAAGTAAAGGAAGAATAATGAGCGTCGTCATGGATATACATGCAATCCTGGAGTGTTTGCCGCACCGTTACCCGTTCTTGCTGGTAGATCGGGTATTGTCGTTAGAGCCGGGCAAAAACATCGTCGCGCTGAAAAACGTCACCATCAATGAGCCGTTTTTCCCCGGACACTATCCGCATCATCCGGTGATGCCGGGCGTGCTGATTATCGAGGCGATGGCGCAGGCGGCTGCGTTGCTGTCATTTCAGTCTGTGGGCGGCAAGCCGGACGAAAAGTCGGTGTATTACTTCGCGGGTATAGATGGCGCACGGTTCAAACGTCCGGTGTCACCAGGCGACCAGTTGATTCTCAAGGTAGAGCTGACGCGCAGTATGCGCGGGGTGTTCAAGTACAAGGCGGTGGCCGAAGTGGACGGCCAGCTGGCGGCAGAAGCTGAATTGATGTGTACCGTTAAATCGGTGGCCTGATGCGTCATCCAACAGCCATTATTCATCCCGATGCGCAGCTCGCCGACGATGTCGAGGTGGGCGCGTATTCCATCATCGGCGAACATGTCGAAATCGGCAGCGGCACGGTAATCGGATCGCATGTGGTGATAGGCGGTCACACCAAAATAGGTCAGCACAACCGTATTTTTCAGTTTTGTTCGCTGGGCGAAATCCCCCAGGACAAGAAATACGCGGGTGAGCCGACCCGGCTCGAAATCGGCGACCACAACACCATCCGCGAATTTTGTACCTTCAACCTGGGTACGGCGCAGGATGTCGGCGTGACGCGCATCGGCAACCACAACTGGATTATGGCTTATGTGCATCTGGCGCACGATTGTCAGGTCGGCAACCATACCATTTTTGCCAATAATGCCCAGTTGGCGGGGCATGTAGAGGTGGGGGATTACGCGATTCTGGGCGGCTTCACCGTGGTGCATCAGTTCGTGCGTATCGGCGCGCACATTATTACCGGCATGGGCACGATCTTGTTGCAGGATGTGCCGCCTTTCGTGCTGGCTTCGGGCAACCCTTGTGTGCCGCATGGCATCAATAGCGAAGGGCTGAAACGGCGGGGTTTTTCCAGCCCCGCCATCATGGCAGTCAAGCGCGCCTACAAGATGCTGTACCGGTCCGGTTTAAGCCTGTCCGACGCGCAAGCAGCCATTCAATTACAACTGGCGGAACATGCCGAATTACAACCATTGGCTGATTTTCTGGCCAGTTCAGAGCGCGGCATCGTTCGCTAACAGGTTTCTTCATGGCGCAGCAAAAAATTGTTATCGGTATTGTCGCGGGCGAAGCATCGGGCGATCTGTTAGGCCATCATTTGATGGAAGCGCTGCAACAGGTGCGTCCTGATGTGGAATTCATCGGTATCGGTGGCCCCAGGATGCAATCGGCAGGCTTACAGGTGTTGTTCCCAATGGAAAAACTGGCGGTGATGGGCTACGTTGAGGTATTGCGTCATTACCGCGAAATTATCGGTATCCGCAGCAATTTACGCGCCTATTTCCTGAACCATCGCCCCGCCTTGTTCATAGGAATTGATGCGCCCGATTTTAATCTTGATCTGGAATTGACACTCAAGCGCCAAGGTATCGCCACCATCCATTACGTCAGCCCATCCATCTGGGCGTGGCGCGGCGAGCGCATCACCAAAATCAAGCGTGCGGTGTCACATATATTGGCGCTGTTCCCGCACGAGCCGAAAATCTATCAGGCTGCCGGTGTGCCAGTGAGCTATGTCGGGCATCCACTCGCCGACCTGTTGCCGGAGCAGCCCAATCGCACCGAAGTGCGTGAGCAGATGCACCTTCCGCTCAATATAAAAGTTTTTGCCTTGCTGCCCGGCAGCAGGCGCAGCGAAGTCAATAATCTGGCGAAAACCTATATCGAAACCGCCAAACTAATCCTGCAACAATTGCCTGATGCGCGTTTTCTGATACCCTTGGTCAGCCGTGAAACACGAACAATTTTTGAGCAGGCGATGTATGACTGTGACGCGCAGACACTGCCGATGTCCTTGTTGTTTGGTCATGCGCAGGAAGCGATGACAGCGGCAGATATTGTCCTGGTAGCCTCCGGCACGGCGACGTTGGAATGTGCCTTGCTCAAGCGCCCCATGGTGATTACCTATCGCTTGCCTGCCTTGACCTGGTGGTTGATGAAGCGCAAGAGCTATCTGCCTTACTTTGGCTTGCCGAATAT
>PEUR01000152.1 GCA_002780675.1 Gallionellales bacterium CG03_land_8_20_14_0_80_55_15
AGGATTTGCTTATATACCGACCACGCTAAAAGCGTGAAACTTCAGTCTCTTATCTGTCATCGTTTTTAGCGACGGGGCAAATTTGACACCTATCACTGTCCCATAAGCTATCTTCCAGTTCAGCGTGTCGGTCAGCGGCACATCCGCCAGTTGCGCCAGTATTGCCCGGATAGTGCCGCCGTGTGCGACTAGCACGATGTTGCGCTGGGGCAGTTTGGTTAAATCTTGCAGAAAATCCCGTACGCGTCGCATCAGTTGCTGCGCCGATTCTCCGCCGGGCGGCGCGTAATCCGTGATGTCGGCAGCCCAGGCATCTATTTTGCTGCGTGGAATGTCGTCCCATGGCTGACCTTCCCAACTGCCAAAGTGTTTTTCCATCAGGCGCGCATCGCGGCGCACGGTGCAGCGTTGCGCCTGGGCTAAATAGTCGGCCAATTTTCGGGTGCGCAGCAACGGCGAGGTGAGAATTAAATCAAGCGGGGGCAGCCAGGCCAGCACGGTATTGGCTTCAAATTCAAAACTGTCGGTCACGCCGAGGTCGGTTTGACCGTAACAAATGCCGGGCGCGATGTCGGGCGTGGTGTGGCGGACGAGGTACAACGTTGTCATGGCAGCGTCGCCAGCAGACCAAGATAAAACGCCAGTTCGGTGAGTTGTTGCACCGCGCCCAGACAGTCGCCCGTGTAGCCCCCCAGTCTTGTTTGCAGCCGCCAGGCGAGGTAGGCGCGCATCAACAAGGCGGCGAATACGGCGGCGAACAGGTTTGCGGTGTGCGCGCCTGCGGCGAACAACAGCAGGAGTGCCGCGAGGCCCGTCAGCCCGGCGATGGCGAAGCTGGTCGGGCTGAGTTGTTGCGCGGCGGGTTTGGCGCGCGCGCTGTCATCCTCGCGGATGTAGCGTTGGGTGAGCATCAGGCTCGCCGCCAGGAGGCGGCTGAAACTGTGCGCGGCAAGCAGGGTGGCAGCGACGAACAGCGGCGAATGCGCGCGGCAAAGCGCCAGCAGCGCCTCGAATTTCAGCAGCAACACCAAGATCAGCGCGATTGCGCCGTAAGCGCCGATGCGCGAATCCTTCATGATTATTAACGCTTTTTCGCGCGTGTAGCCGCCGCCCAGCCCATCGGTAAAGTCCGCCAAACCATCTTCGTGAAAGGCACCTGTGATGAGGATGCCTGCAACCATGCAAAGACCCACCGCCAGCGGCAAGGGCAAAACCTGCGCGGATAGCCACAGCACGGCGGCACAAAGCGCGCCTACCACGATGCCTGCCAGCGGGAAATAGCGCGCCGCCTGATTGAGTTGTTCTGGAGTGTGACCCACCCAGCCCGGCACGGGCAGGCGCGTGAAAAATTGCAGGGCGGTGAGGAATAAACGCAGTTCTTGCAGCATGTTGGAGGGGATAAATGGGCGCGATGTCAGACTAACAGCGGCTATCGAGACTGTCCAGCATCTGTATGGGCATCGGTGCGAACATTAGTACGGGCGGTGCGCCGGGAAGGGCGCTTTTCTGATAACGGGCATGGGGATGTAGGTCACATTGATGATAAAATTCGCCACACTTGCACCAATCATGGTACAGACATGCCCGTTTCCCCCATCCCAATTGCCCCCTCGCTACGCTCTCCCCCTCGAAAACGAGGGAAGGAGCAAACGAATCGCTATGCGAGCTTTACTTTGACGTGCGCGCTATGAATTTATCCAGCACCCAGCTTTATTTACGTCTTCTCAATTACGTCAAACCGTATTGGCGCATCTTCGCAATTTCCCTGTTGGGCATGATCGTGGTCGCGTCTACCGAGCCGCTGGTTCCGGCCTTGATGAAGCCAATGCTGGACGGCACGTTCGTCCATAAGGATCAGGCGATGATGCGCCTCGTGCCGCTGATTATCGTGCTGATTTTTCTGGTGCGCGGGGTGGCCACCTTTGTCGGTACGCTGGCAATCAGCTGGGTCGGCAACAAGCTGGTGATGGATTTGCGCTGTGAAATGTTCCGTAAGCTGTTGTGCCTGCCGACTGGCTACTACGACGAACATGCCACCGGTTCATTGCTGTCCAAACTGACCTACGATGTCACCCAGGTGACCAATGCCGCGACGGTGGTGGTGACGATTTCGGTGCGTGATAGCATTGTCATGGTCGGCTTGTTGGGCTGGCTGTTTTATCTCAACTGGAAGCTGACGTTGCTGACTTTGTTGATGGCACCGGTCATCGCCCTGATTATCAGCACTATCAGCAAACGCATGCGCTTGTCCAGCCGCGATTCACAACAGGCGATGGGCGACATGACGCAGGTGATCGAAGAAAGCGTTTCCGCGCACAAGGTGGTCAAGTTGTTCGGAGGCCAGCAGTACGAACGCAACCGTTTCTACGAACAGGCCAACTGGGTGCGTCGCCACGCCATGAAACAGGCTTCTGCCTCTGCCGCCAATGTACCCATCGTGCAGATGGTCGCGGCGGTAGCCCTCGCGGTGGTGGTCTATCTGGCAACGCTGCAATCTAGAGCTGATGAAGTCACGGTGGGCGGCTTTGTCTCGTTCATTATGGCGATGCTGATGCTGACCGCGCCGCTCAAACGCCTGACTGGTGTGAGCGAATACCTGCAACGGGGGCTGGCGGCGGCGGAGAGTGTGTTCGCCTTGCTCGATACCTTGGGTGAAAAGGATCAGGGCAGCGTGGCGGTAGGGCGGGTGCGCGGCGAACTTCAATTTGACAACGTACAGTTTGCCTATGCTGCCGATGCACGCCCGGTGCTGAAAAATATCCGATTGAACATCCGTGCCGGCGAAAACGTCGCCTTCGTCGGTGCGTCCGGCAGCGGCAAAAGTACCCTTGCCAATCTGGTGCCGCGTTTCTATACCGCAACGGACGGTCAAATCCGTCTGGATGGACATGATCTCAGGGAACTGACCCTGGCCAGTCTGCGCGCCAACATCGCGCTGGTGAGTCAGGAAGTCGTGCTGTTCAACGACACGCTTACGGCGAACATCGCCTACGGGCAGATGCGCGAGGTCAGCGAGTCGGAAATTATCGCTGCCGCAACCGCCGCGCACGCGATGGAATTCATCCGCGAATGGCCGGAAGGCTTGAACACCATGGTCGGCGAGCGCGGCGTGAAATTATCCGGTGGCCAGCGCCAGCGCATCGCGATCGCTCGCGCCATCCTCAAGGACGCGCCAGTGCTGATACTGGATGAAGCGACTTCCGCGCTGGATTCCGAATCCGAACGCCATGTGCAGGCCGCGCTGGAAACCCTGATGCAAGGCCGCACCACGCTGGTCATCGCGCACCGTTTGTCCACCATCGAAAATGCCGACCGCATTGTCGTGCTGCAAAAAGGCGAGGTTGTCGAGATCGGGAATCATGCCGAATTGCTGGCGAAAAACGGCGTGTACGCGCAGTTGCACAGCATCCAGTTTGCGGTTGCCAGCGCCTAATAAAAGAAGGCTATGTCACTGTTAATTGTTGATCTCCACTCATACCCAGCGCGGCCAACAGGGGCTTGAGCGCCGCGCTGATATGCGCTTGATCGGCCTTTTGCACATTGGCTTGTTCAGCACGCGACTTTCAACCAACGTACTGACGGCCTGAACGTGTTCAATCTTGTGCAGCCGGTCTACTCATATACTTCTTTGATGCGGCATCAATTTATTGAGTTCTGCCGCCAAAACATGAAATTCTTCGGCTTTCATCGCAGCACCTATCTTGTTGATTGGTATGACGATAGTTTAGACCACTACTTAACAGTGGCATAGCCTAAAAGAATCCCACAAACCGTATAAGGTTGACGTGGTGAGCTTATTCACCTAAATTGCGTGACCCGATTCAATCAACCCTCAGGAGATTAACATGGCAGTTCTCGTTGGCAAAGCAGCACCTGATTTCACCGCCTGTGCCGTAATGGGCAACAACGAAATCAATGAATCTTTCAATCTGAAGAGCTATATCGCAGGTAAAGCCGCAGTAGTTTTCTTCTATCCGCTTGATTTTACATTTGTTTGTCCTTCCGAACTGATCGCCTTCGATCACCGTCTGAGCGAGTTCAAGAGCCGCAACGTAGAAGTCATTGGCGTGTCCATTGACTCGCAATTTACCCACTTGGCCTGGAAAAACACCCCGGTCAACAAGGGCGGTATCGGCCAGGTCGGTTATCCGCTGGTGGCCGACATCAAGCATGAAATCTGTCAGGCTTACGACGTGGAAGCGGCGGGCGGCGTGGCTTTCCGTGGTTCGTTCCTGATTGATGCCGCCGGTACAGTGCGTCATCAGGTAGTCAATGACCTGCCGCTGGGTCGCAACATTGACGAAATGCTGCGCATGGTAGATGCCCTGCAATTCCACGAAGCGCACGGCGAAGTTTGCCCGGCTGGCTGGAGCAAAGGCAAGGCGGGCATGAACGCTTCGACCGCAGGTGTTGCCCAATATCTGGCGGATCACGCAGCGGAACTGTAAGCGGTTTTTTCCGTTTTTGGCGGGTTTGACTGAAAAAGGCCATCTTGACGATGGCCTTTTTCAGTTGTTTCTCCGTAACGGCAAGTTGCATTTGAGACCGCTCAACACTGCAACCCTACGTTCAGCTATTCAGTGTCATGGGTCAAGTCCAAAAATTGCTATTCACACAAAAACATAAAAACTGTCATCTTCCTGTCATAAATTCTTCATACTCTGGCAATCCTCGGAGTTGTATATAAAGGTTAGATGATGAGCGCAAAGATTTTGATTGTTGAAGATGAGCCGGCCATTCAGGAGCTGCTGGCTTTTAATGTCACTCAGGCGGGGTTTATCGCTTTGCGCGCGGGCGATGCGGAAGAAGCCTGGCAACAGATACGCGATCATGCGCCCGATATGATTCTGCTCGACTGGATGTTGCCATCCACCAGCGGTGTGGTGCTGGCAAAACAGTTGCGTTCTGAGGCGCAAACCCGCGATATTCCTATCATCATGCTGACCGCACGCGGCGATGAGCGCGACAAGATACTGGGGCTGGAGTCGGGTGCGGATGACTACATCACCAAACCCTTCTCGCCGCGCGAGTTGATGGCGCGCATCCGCGCCGTGATGCGCCGCCACATTCCAACTCTGGCGAATGATAGTGTGGCGGGAGGGGGGCTGGAATTGTCACCCGATTCACATCGCGTCACTGCACAAGGTCAAGCTATCGAGCTGGGGCCGACCGAGTTTCGTTTGTTGCATTTTTTTATGACCCACGCGGAGCGGGTGTATAGTCGCACGCAATTGCTGGATCAGGTATGGGGAACGCAGGTGTTTGTCGAGGAGCGCACGGTGGATGTGCATATCCGCCGCCTGCGCGCAGCGCTTGAGGTTACTGGGCTGGATGGTCTGATACAGACAGTACGCGGCAGCGGTTACCGTTTCTCGACCAATTGCCCGTAGCGGCGTAAGACCGCAATAGCTTTGATGTAACCACTGAATTCAATCAGGCTCGATAAAACATGAGCCAAGTTTTCAGTTATCCCACAAAATAGGTCGCGCAAGTGCCTGTTTTTTTGAATGAAGGGCTATACGCCCATGCATTGTTAAGATAATCCATTCGTAGAGGAGAGGTTTTGCAG
>PEUR01000009.1:0-2489 GCA_002780675.1 Gallionellales bacterium CG03_land_8_20_14_0_80_55_15
AGCCAGCGTTGTTGACGACCCGCTTGCCAACATCATTGCCGCAGCCGGATGCACACTGCTTCAAGTAAAGGACAGCGGCATCTACGATGCCTGGAACCAGGCGATGGACAGGCTGGAAAGCCAGCCATTAACGAACGATTGCTATGTGGCGTTTCTGGGCATTGACGATACCATCCGGGAAGACTATTGCCTGGCAGCGACCCGTATTGCCCAGCCGCCCACCCAGCCCGATTTTATTTATGGTGATGCGCTAAACGTCTCACACGGGAGAGCCAAGTATCAGGTATCCCCGTTAATGCCCAAACTGTTCGGTAAAAATAATTACCTGTTTGATGTCCCCCACCCCGGGTTGCTGAACAGATGGGAAACGATTAAAAAATTTCGTTTTGATGCCCGCTATCAACTGGCGGGCGATTTTGATTTTTACATCCGCATCGCGAGCAGCATGGACGTGACTTACGCCAAAATGCCGAAAGTCCAGGCAATCATTGGCGCGGACGGCATGAGCAATAGCCTGAAAGCACTGGAAATATACCCAAGAGAATGGGCGATGATCGCATCCAGCCACCAAGTTACCCTGGCTGTACCCCGATTCAAAATTGCCTTGTTTCGAGCCCTCGCCACCGTTCCGCCACTATTCAACTTGCTGCGCCGACTCTCCTGGATAATCCGGGGCAACAACCTTAAGCAATAGCCAATGGGCAATATTTGACTACCATAATACGTTTTATATAATAAAATCATATTGTTACGTTTATTGATGGGCACTAGTTACTTAAAGTCTCGTTATAGAAGTCCATCACCCGCCTGCCCTGTATACCCGCACACTACGCTTCCTTCACTAGCACCATAGAGAAGGTTTCTGCCGCTTGGTGACCCACAATAGATTTGAATAGGACAACCCAAATTCGCCAAACCAAGTAAACCGGAAACAAGAAACTAAAATAGCTACTAATGTAGTAATAGCGAGACTCAACCTCTGCCAAACCATTATGTTTGGCCATTGCAATGAAATCATCTGGAGTGCATCTATGATAGAAGCCATGAAAGCCTTGCGCAGTGCGAGTATTTGGGAAAACACCATACAAAATTTTTCGCTTAATATTTTCTGGCAACAAAATGTTCAACCGAGCAAAAACGGCATTTCGGCTCGGCACAAAAATCAAAGCCTTTCCTCCTGGCTTTAACAATGAGGCAATGGACCTCATCGCACCTTCAGTGTCCTGAACATGTTCCAACACTGCTTGGCAAAGTACCATATCACCATCTGCAAGCCCATGAACGTTCGCAATATCGGCACAAATAGTTTCGTTATATGCGCCAACCGGTGCCAGATCCAACTCTGGCTGGCTGATATCTATTCCTACAACAGTTAAGCATAGATCGCCTTTTTTATTAGTATCCACGAAAGGCTGCTTCCCCCCCCGACATCATATATTTTCATTCCTTGACGCAAATACGACGGGGCCATTTCAAAAATAAAATCTTGATTTCCATCTTTGACAAAAGATGATGGCAAGAACTGCCTATCAAACCATTTACTGATTCTTATATTTGTATTGATAAACGATCTTAATTTCATTTTATTTTCTCCTTTTCCAGCCAAGCCTGAAACATCAACACATTCCACAACTGCGCCATCCAATTACGCCGCCCGCTCAAATGCTCAGCCCACATTTGCCGAATCGGTTCCGGATGAAAATATCCCTCGCGACGTAAGCGTGCTTCACCCAGCAAGCCTTCCGCCCAATCACGCAACGGACCGCGCAGCCAATCATGTAGCGGAACACCAAAGCCCATCTTGGGGCGATCTATCAGTTCACGCGGAACGTGGCGGTAAAGCACTTGGCGCAATGGCCACTTGGTTTGCCCGTCGCGCAGTTTGTATTCCAGCGGCAAACTCCACGCGAACTCAACTAAGCGGTGATCTAGAAATGGCACACGCCCCTCCAGCGACACACCCATACCCGCACGATCCACCTTAACCAGAATATCGTCCGGCAAATAACTGATCGTGTCGAGAGCCATCATGCGCTCAACCACACCTAAACCTTCCAGATTCGGACGCAGGCCTGTCAATTTGGTATCCGGTTCCTTCCCACCTATCACCCAATTCTCAGGATTTCGCTGATACGAAACCAGCCCAAGATACAATTCATCAACCGTAGCGCTGCTCAGAACACCCGCGCCCTTATGCATTTTGTCACCCAAAAGTCTTACATAACTCCCGACACCGGGAATTGCGCCGCCAACTCTATCCCATACAGAGGGTGAAACAGCAGAAATGCCCTTCGCTACAAGTGATCGCAACTGAATAGGAGCGTGCGACAACTTCTTCCATAGGTCATTAGTCAGTTGGTAACGGTTATATCCGCAAAACAATTCATCTCCCGCATCGCCAGACAAAGACACCGTCACCTGTTGCTTGGCTAACTGGCTTACCAAAAAAGTCGGAATCTGCGACGAGTCCGCAAACGGCTCACAATACA
>PEUR01000009.1:2676-2933 GCA_002780675.1 Gallionellales bacterium CG03_land_8_20_14_0_80_55_15
ACTGGAATCAATCCCGCCGGAAAGAAATGCGCCCAACGGCACATCTGCCATCATCTGCTGGCGCACCGCGTCTTTCGCCAACACTTCCAGCGCATCCACCGCCTGCTCAGGCGTGCCTGAAAACGGTTGCGCCACACCAGTGCGCGCCACTTCAACCGCGTCCCAATATTTCCAAATCATGGGCTCAGGATGCGCCAATGAAACAGACAACAAACACCCCGGCTCTAGTTTGGCGATACCCTGGTAAATAGAATACG
>PEUR01000003.1 GCA_002780675.1 Gallionellales bacterium CG03_land_8_20_14_0_80_55_15
ACGGAAAAGCCGCTTGAGGCTGGAGATATTTCTGCCGGTGGAACTGGCGCGGGCTTTCTGCACCACGAACAGATGGGCGAGGTAGCCTTGTATATCGCCATGCGTGGCTTGCAACAGAGTCGCGCCGCGCTGCACTTCCAGCCAAGCCGCAAACTTGTTCAGATCGCGCCGGTAACTTTCCAGCGTATTGCGCGACAAGCCATCCTCCAGCCACAACTTGTCGCTGAATTCATCGAGCAGCTCGGCGTTGTTCATTTCTCTCCTTCTGCGTGGAAAAAGTCAGGATGTAGGGGAGAAGATGGGCAGTCTCCCGGAACACCCGTCCTCTTCGCTTGGCGGCTTTCATGCTTCAGCAACCAGCGTTTGATGTCCAGCGCCGCACCGCCGCCCTGTTTCATGAAGCCGCCGAGACCTGACTGGCTCACCACACGATGGCAAGGGATGACGATAGGGAGCGGATTCGCGCCACAGGCCTGGCCAACGGCTTGCGCACTGGAATGCAGTTCACTTGCCAGTTCGCCATAACTGCGCGTTTCGCCGCACGGAATGGCGGCAATGGCTTGCCAGACACGACGCTGGTGCAGCGTACCAACCAGGCGCATCTGAAAAGTAAATTTTCCTTCACAATCATTAACATAGCGCAACAACTGAGCGCACACCTGGCCGACAAAAGCATCGCTCTCCCGTTGTGTTGGTGTGCCGGGCGGCAGAAAGTCAATGCCGCACAAAGTAACCCCCTCAGAACGGATGCCGAGTATGCCAAACGGAACAAGGAGTTTTGCCTGATAGTGCATGTCGCAATCATAGCGGAAATAAAAAAACGGGAGCCGAAGCCCCCGTTTTTTTATACCTACAGCGAAATTATGCTGCGGCTACATTTTTCACTTTGCGTGCTGGCAATTTTTCTTTGATACGTGCCGACTTGCCTGAACGTTCGCGCAGGTAGTACAGCTTGGCACGACGAACATCGCCGCGACGCTTCACTTCGATGGCAGCGATCACAGGCGAGTAGGTTTGGAAAGTACGTTCCACACCTTCACCGGCAGAAATCTTGCGCACGATGAAACCTGAGTTCAAGCCGCGATTGCGCTTGGCGATGACCACGCCTTCAAAAGCCTGGAGACGCTTGCGCTCGCCTTCGACCACGTTCACGCTGACGACCACGGTATCTCCAGCGGAAAAGTCAGGGATGTTCTTGCCCAAACGGGCGATTTCTTCTTGTTCAAGTATTTCGATCAAATTCACTTTTTTACTCCTTGATTATCGGGTCTTGTTCCTTCTGGAACTGAGCCAGAAGACCAGACTCCTCTTTTGTCAAATCACGACGAGCCAACAAATCCGGCCTGCGCAACCACGTCCTGCCCAACGACTGGGAAAGCCGCCAACGCTGTATGTCGGCATGATTGCCAGACAACAACACCGGGGGCACGGCTTCACCATTAAACATTTCCGGGCGGGTATAGTGCGGGCAATCCAGCAGGCCCTGCACAAACGAATCCTGCTCCGCCGATTCGGCATCTCCCAAAACACCGGGCAATTGCCGCACCAGACTGTCCATCAACACCATCGCCGCCAACTCGCCACCGGACAACACATAGTCGCCGATGGAGATTTCCTCATCCACCATTTGGCGGATCAGGCGTTCATCTATCCCTTCATAACGCCCCGTCAGCAGGATCAACCCTTGTTCCGGCCGCGCTACTATTTCCTTGACCAGCGCATGAGTCAGCAAACGGCCTTGTGGCGACAGGTACACCACCCGGCTCTTTGCTACACCGCTTGCCGCCTGACGCTGTTTCGCAGCCTTGATCGCGGCAGCCAGTGGCTCGCCCAACATCACCATTCCGGGACCGCCGCCATAAGGGCGGTCGTCTACCGTGCGGTGATTGTCGGTGGTGAAATCACGCGGATTCCATGTCTTGAGAACATAACGTCCCTGTTCGGCCGCACGACGCGTAATACCACATTGCGTCAGCGCATCAAACATCTGCGGGAAAAGCGTGATGATGTCGAATATCACAAATCCGCCGACCAATCCACATGCATTACCTTGGCGACAAAATCAACCTTGCCAACAACATTCTTCAGGAACGGAATCAGAATATCAGCGCCCTGGCCTCTCACGATCAAAACGTCATTCGCGCCAGTTTCCAACAATTCGGCCACCGCACCCAAGGTCTCGCCTGCCTCATTGATCACGGTCATACCGATCAAATCCGCCCAGTAATATTCGCCTTCCTGCTGTACTGGCAAACTGCTGCGCGGCACGGCAATCAAAAAACCTTTCAGCTTCTCGGCGGCGTTACGGTCGGGACAATCCGGCAACTGTGCGGCCAGCGTCCTGTCATGCGCTTCACACTGGACAACCTCCACTTCACGCCACGGGCCGTTTTCATGCCCGATGTACCAAGTTTTGTAATCCAGCAGGCTATCAACATATTCGCTAAATGGCTGAACTTTCACCCAGCCGCGTATACCGAAAGCTGATGCCACGCGACCCATGATAACCATGGGTTCGGAATCGCTAGACGGCAGCAGCTTGTGCACCAGCACGCTTAACCAGCTTGGCAACGGCTTCGCTCAATTGCGCGCCACGGCTTTGCCAAAATGCCACACGTTCGAGATCCAGACGCAACGATTCCTGCTTTTCGTTAGCGACAGGGTTGTAGAAACCAACGCGTTCGATAAAACGACCGTCGCGACGATTGCGCGAATCAGCGACAACGACGTTGTTGAATGGACGATTTTTGGAACCGCCACGGGAAAGACGAATGATAACCATAAGAAACCTATCTAAATTATTAGCCTGTAAAGGCCGATGCACAGAGTGCGGGGTAATGCCTAGGAGTCTGTCGGACTTAAAGGAAATCTACTGCAAATTCGCCTGGACGGCGCATATTTCACCGCTTTCTTGGTCAATAGAACAACTATTGACCTGCGAAACCAGCAAAATCTGCCCTCGCCCAGCCAAATTTTCGCTACGATTCTTCAAATCCGACAGACTCCTAGTCTGATAACAACTGCTATTCCCGCAACACCAAGGAGTTACAACACTTTATTTCGCTGGGCTTGCACCCGTTTCGCGAACACACAAGCACGCCCAGATGTCACAAAAGGGCGCGCATTCTACGACAGATGCCCCATTGATAGCAAGCGCCTTGATATTGACCATTGATATTGCAAGAGATTAACGATGCAGCAAGAGTTCCAGAACAAACTTGCTGCCGAGGTAAGCCATTAGCAAGAACAGGAATCCCGCAACTGTCCAGCGCACGGCGATACGTCCGCGCCAACCATAAAACCTATGCCCCCACAACAACACGGCGAACACGCCCCACGAGATAAAACCGAACAGCACTTTATGATTGAACTGCCAGGCCTTGCCGAAAATTTCCTCAGAAAAAAATACCCCCGAAATAAGCGTCAAGGTCAGCAATACAAACCCGATTCCTATCATGCGGAACAGCAGAGTTTCCATCGTCAACAACGGCGGCAATCCCCGCAGCACACGCGGCAGAGTTGCATTGCGCAAACGTTTTTCGACTTGCGAAATCAATACAGCGTGCAACACGGCGATGGTAAACAGACTGTAGGCCAACATGGCCACACCGATGTGCAGCTTGAAAGCCAGCAAATCGGTATGCGCTAACTGATGTTCGGCGGGAAACACGCCCGGCAACAACAACGTGACCGCCGCCAGCGGCAACACCAATGCCTGCAATCCACCGATCGGATAGAAGAAACGCACCACCCAATAAATCACCAAAGTTAACCAGACGATCAACGACAAGGCGGTGAACACACCCATATCGAACCCGCCTCCGGCCAAAATGCCGTCCGCAAGCAAATAGCCATGCAAAACAATCGGTATCAAAACCAGATGACCTACTTTTCCACGCGACAAATTATCGCCTTCGCCGCGCCCATGCGCGCGCCAGAAGTAAACGGACAAGAGCGCGTAAGCGACAAATGCAATAAATGAGAGGAGAAGATTAGGCATTTTCTGTCAGGATGTTTTAGACTTCGCGGATTCTACATCATTTGCTTCGTTTACCCATAAGGACGGATATGCTCGACAATTTGACGCAACGCCTTTCCGGTGTGATTAAAAACCTGCGCGGTCAGGCACGACTCACCGAAAGCAACATCCAGGATGCCTTGCGCGAAGTACGCATGGCGCTGCTTGAGGCCGATGTCGCACTGCCGGTTGTCAAGGAATTTGCCACCCAGGTGAAACAGGCCGCAATGGGTCAGGAAGTGATCGGCAACCTGAACCCCGGCCAGGCGTTCATCGGCGTGGTGCATCGCGAACTCACCCGCCTGATGGGCGAACACAACGATGCGCTCAATCTCGCCGCCACCCCGCCCGCCGTCATTTTAATGGCGGGTCTGCAAGGTGCGGGTAAAACCACCACCTGCGGCAAACTCGCCAAACTGTTGCACGACCAGCACAAGAAAAAAGTGCTGCTGGTCAGTTGCGACGTTTACCGTCCGGCGGCGATTGAGCAGTTGCGCACCTTGGCCAAACAACTCGAAATTGATTTTTTCGCTTCCGACATTAGCCAAAAACCACAGGACATCGCGCTGGCCGCTTTAGACTTTGCACGCCGCCATTATCACGATGTGCTGATCGTGGATACCGCCGGACGACTGGCGATAGATGCCGCGATGATGGCGGAAATCCAGCAACTGCACGCCGGACTCAAGCCTGTCGAAACCCTGTTCGTGGTGGATGCCATGACCGGGCAGGATGCGGTGAACACCGCCAAGGCGTTCGGCGAGGCACTGCCGCTGACCGGTATCGTGTTGACCAAGCTGGACGGTGACGCGCGCGGGGGTGCTGCGCTGTCGGTACGCCAGATCACCGGAAAACCGATCAAGTTTATCGGCGTGAGCGAAAAAGCCAACGGGCTGGAAGCCTTCCACCCGGAGCGCATGGCTTCGCGCATTCTCGGCATGGGCGATGTTTTATCTTTGCTGGAAGAGGCGCAGCGCGGCGTAGATGTTCAGGAAGCCGAGAAACTGGCCAAAAAAGTGCAGTCCGGAAAGGGTTTCGACCTCAACGACTTCAAGATGCAGATGGTGCAGATGCGCAAAATGGGCGGCGTATCCGCGCTGATGGACAAACTGCCCGCGCAACTCAGCCAGGCCGCCGCCGACTCTAAAGTGGACGACAAGGCTATAAACCGCCTGGAAGGCATCATCAATTCCATGACCCCGCTGGAACGCAGCAAGCCCGAACTCATCAAGGCATCACGCAAACGCCGTATCGCCATGGGCGCGGGCGTACAGGTGATGCATGTAAACCAGTTACTCAATCAGTTCGAGCAGACGCAGAAAATGATGAAAATGTTCTCCAAAGGCGGCGGCATGGCCAAGATGATGCGCAGCATGGCCGGCAAAATCCCCGGTATGCGATAAAACTTACGACTTACGACTGGAACATCATGACAACTAAAGCCATTATTTTTGACGTAGACGGCACACTGGCCGACACCGAAGACGGGCATCGCCAGTCTTTTAACAAGGCTTTTGCCGACAACGGGCTGAACTGGCACTGGGATGACGCGCTGTATAACAAGCTGCTCAAGGTAACGGGCGGCAAGGAACGTATCAAATATTTTGTCAGCGACTTTCTAAAAGACTTTGACCCGCCTGCCGACTTTGAAGGTTTCGTCAAAAATCTGCATGCCATCAAAACCGCGCATTACACCACCATGCTGGGCGAAGGCCATATTCCCCTGCGCCCCGGTATCAAACAACTGATCAGCGATGCGCACAACGCAGGCATCACCTTAGCCATCGCCACCACCACGACACCGGAAAACGTCTCTGCATTACTGGAAGTTACGCTGGGAGCAGATTGGCAGAGCCTGTTCGCCGCCAACGGCTGCGGCGACATCGTGCCGCACAAAAAGCCCGCACCAGATATTTATTTTTGGGTTTTGGATAAACTCGGCCTGTCGGCAGCAGATTGCATCGCACTGGAAGATTCACAAAACGGCCTGCGTTCCAGCCTCGCTGCCGACATCAAAACCTACGTCACCACCAACCAATACACCCGCGACCAGGACTTCAGCGGCGCGGCGGGCGTGTATGACAACCTGTCCAACCTGAAAGATTTTTACCTTACCGCCGGATT
>PEUR01000082.1 GCA_002780675.1 Gallionellales bacterium CG03_land_8_20_14_0_80_55_15
CTTTGCCGAATACGCAGTAGCCCCAGCCATCCTGTCCCGGATAGTCGAGGAAGCCGTTGTCGCCCGCGTTGATGAAGAACTGCGCGGTGGCGGAATGCGGGTCGCCAGTGCGCGCCATGGCGATGGTGTATTTGTCGTTCTTCAGGCCGTTGGCGGCTTCATTCTTGATCGGCGCATTGACCTTTTTCTGTTTCATGCCGGACTCGAAGCCGCCGCCCTGAATCATGAAACCATCAATCACGCGATGGAAAATGGTGTTTTCATAAAAACCCGCATTGACGTAATCCACAAAATTTTGCGTGGTGACGGGGGCTTTTTCGGCATCCAGTTGCAGTGTGATAGTGCCGTGATTGGTGTGTAGTTTGATCATGGTTTTATTGCCTTGAGTTGAAGAATAGGTGGGTTGCATCAGGCCGCACAGCAGCAGTGCGAAGAGTGCGGTGAGTAAGCCGTTTAATGAAAATTTCATGCGCGTCGGGGTATGTATCAGTAATTCTGTCTCATGGGGGGCTTTTGCAACAGCTCTGCGTTGATAAGTTGCAGCGGCGGATTCTAGCAAAGATTTGGGCAAAAATTCAGACAAACAATCAGTACGCTTTGATTTTTGGCGCATATCAGTGGGACCGGATGGGGTTGGTCTGCGTATTTTCGGGTAAAATCTGCCGGGAAATTTATGCCCGTTATTTTTTTCAAACCCATCAAGATATAAGAAAGTTCAGCATGAGCAGTTTGCAATCCCCCGCTGATTCCACAGCGCCTGTTTCCAATTTCATCCGCTCAATCATTGATGCCGATCTCGCCTCGGGTCGGCATGACAGTATCGTCACGCGCTTCCCGCCCGAGCCGAACGGTTATCTGCACGTCGGCCACGCCAAGTCTATCTGCCTGAATTTCGGGCTGGCGCAGGATTATCACGGCAAGTGTAACCTGCGTTTTGACGATACCAACCCGGAGAAGGAGAGCGAGGAATACGCGCAATCCATCCAGGACGACGTGCGCTGGCTGGGTTTCCAATGGGAGGGACAGATACACTGGGCTTCGGATTATTTCGACGCGCTGTATGCGTTTGCGGAAGAACTCATTGGCAAGGGGCTGGCTTACGTTGACGACCTCACCCCCGAACAGATGCGCGAATATCGCGGCACGCTGACGCAGCCTGGCCGAAACAGTCCGAACCGCGAGCGCTCCGTGGTGGAAAATCTCGACCTGTTCCGGCGCATGAAGGCAGGCGAATTTGCCGACGGCGCGAGGGTGCTGCGCGCCAAAATTGACATGGCCTCGCCTAACATCAATCTGCGCGACCCCGCCATTTACCGTATCCGCCGCGCCCACCATATCCGTACCGGCGATAAGTGGTGCATCTACCCGATGTACGACTACACGCATTGCATCTCCGATGCGCTGGAAGGCATTACCCATTCGATCTGCACGCTGGAATTCGAGGATCACCGCCCGCTCTACGACTGGGTGCTGGACAATCTCAATGTGCCTTGTCACCCGCGCCAATACGAGTTCTCAAGGCTGGAGCTGCAATACACCCTCACCAGCAAGCGCAAGCTATTGCAACTGGTCAACGAGAAAAAAGTGACCGGCTGGGACGACCCGCGTATGCCGACCATACAGGGGATGCGCCGTCGCGGTTACACGCCCGAAGGCATCCGCGAATTCGCCAGACGCATCGGCGTTTCCAAGGGTGAAAACAACGTGGATATGGTGGTGATGGAAGGCGCGATACGCGAACATCTGGAAGCCATCGCACCGCGCGTGGCGGCAGTGATCAACCCGCTCAAGGTCACGCTCACCAACTTCGACGGTGCCGGCGCGCGCGAGGCGGATTTCCACCCGCAGCACCCCGAATTCGGCAAGCGCATCGTGCCGATCAGTCGTGAGCTGTATATCGAGGCGGACGATTTTGCCGAAGTGCCGCCTGCGGGCTGGCGGCGGCTGACGCTGGGCGGCGAAATCCGCCTGCGCCACAGCTATGTGATGCGCTGCGACGAAGCCGTGAAGGATGCGGCGGGAAACGTCATCGAACTCAAGTGCAGCCTCGACCACGCCACCCTCGGCAAGAACCCGGAAGGCCGCAAGGTTCGTGGCGTGATCCATTTTCTGGCCGCTGAATTTGCCCTGCCTGCCGAAATCAGGCTGTATGACCGACTGTTCACCGTCGCCTCCCCCGATGCCGACAAGGAGGTGGATTTCTGCACCTATTTGAATCCCGAATCGCTTCAAGTCGTGCAAGGCTGGGTGGAAGCCGCCGTCAAGGACGCGCCGCCGGAAACCCACTACCAGTTCGAGCGTCTGGGCTATTTCGTGACCGACCGCCGCGACCATCAGCTGGGTGACCGTCTGGTGTTCAACCGCACGGTGACGCTCAAGGATTCCTGGACGAAAGAGCAAGCCTAAAACAACCATCCATCCGCAGATTACGCAGATTTCCGCAAATTTAATCGGTGCCAATCTGCGTAATCTGCGGATAAATAAGGTTTTCAAATGCTAAAAATCTACAACACCCTCGCCCGCGACAAGCAGGAATTTGTCCCGATTATTCCCCATCAGGTGCGCATGTATGTGTGCGGCATGACGGTTTACGACTATTGCCACTTAGGCCACGCGCGGGTGATGGTGGTGTTCGACATGGTGCAACGCTGGTTCAAGACCAGCGGCTTCAATGTCATCTATGTGCGCAACATCACCGACATTGACGATAAAATCATCCGCCGCGCATCTGAAAATAATCAATCAATTCATGTGCTTACGCAAAAATTTATAGACGCGATGCACGAGGATGCCGACGCGCTGGGAGTACAGCGTCCCGACTTTGAGCCGCGCGCCACGCAGTTTGTGCCGGAGATGCTGGAGATGATCGCCAGGCTTGAGGCCAACGGGCTGGCCTATCAGTCGGCGGATGGCGATGTGAATTTTGCGGTGCGCAAGTTTGCAGCTTACGGCAAGTTGTCCGGCAAGTCGCTGGAAGACCTGCGCGCCGGCGAGCGCGTGGAGGTGGCTTCCGGCAAGAACGATCCGCTCGATTTCGTGTTGTGGAAACACGCCAAAGACGACGAAACCGAAGAGGTGAAATGGGATTCCAGGTGGGGCAAAGGTCGTCCCGGCTGGCATCTCGAATGCTCGGCGATGGGCTCAAAATTGCTGGGCGAGCATTTTGACCTCCACGGCGGCGGCGCGGATTTGCAGTTCCCGCACCACGAGAACGAGATCGCGCAAAGCGAAGGGGCGCAGTGTCACGAGGATCACGGGCAGTATGTGAACTACTGGATGCACAACGGCTTTGTGCGCGTGGACAACGAAAAGATGTCCAAGAGCTTGGGCAATTTCTTCACTATCCGCGAAGTGCTCAAGCAATACGACCCCGAAGTGGTGCGCTTCTTTATCCTGCGCGCCCATTACCGCAGCCCGCTGAACTATTCCGACGCGCATCTGGACGATGCCAAAAAGGCGCTGGACCGGCTTTATACCGCGCTGAAAAGCACCCCCCCCTCGCTTGTCGGGGAGGGGGCAGGGAGGTCGGGAGGGGGTTCAGTGGATTGGACCGAACCTTACGCTGCCCGTTTCAAGGCGGCGATGGACGATGATTTCAACAC
>PEUR01000085.1 GCA_002780675.1 Gallionellales bacterium CG03_land_8_20_14_0_80_55_15
CCGTTCTGCCCACTCAACAATCCTGGCAATAAATCACGACCCACGTTAATATCATATCCAGCCATCGCTTCTTCTCCTTTGGTTTGTGAAACGTCTTTGTTAACGTCAATGTACCAAACCGGAGCGGTGGCTGCCCACCCATTATTTACAGCAGTTTACGGACTTAATCCCACCACAAGCACTGGCCACAAAAGCATAAGCCATAAGAAGAACACACCTCCGGTACTTATGCACACTTTCTGCGCCCTTGCTATATCTATAAATTAACGTCGATAATCTCCTGTGAACTTCCGAAATTGGCACACAGTTGCAATAGCGCCTTTCAATCATCCTGCAACAAGCGACCATTCATTGCCAACTGCATCAGCTCACCTATGACGGTCCGGTTAGGCCAAAAACCAGAAGATCAAAGAAGCGTTCAAAAATAGAAAACGGCGACTAAGCCATCAAGCCTAATCGCCGTTATAAATTAAAACCACATCAAAAAACAACCACGTTCAAGACTTTATTGTTTCGAGCTTTCTCGTCATTCAAGACTTTATTGTTCTATTCAAGACTTTATTGTCACGAAACAGTAATGGGCTTACCAACCCGATTCACGTTCCGCCGTGGCGCTGATTTTATGGATGGTCAGGTCTGCACCGTTGAACTCTTCTTCAGGGTCAAGGCGGATGCCGATCAGTTTCTTGACCAGCCCGTATACCAGATAGCCGCCCGCGAAGGCGACCACCACGCCTAGCAGCGTACCCAGCAGTTGCGACATGAAGCTCACGTTGCCAACACCGCCCAAAGCCTTGAGGCCGAAAATTCCGGCGGCAATGCCTCCCCAGGCACCGCACAGTCCGTGCAACGGCCAGACACCGAGCACATCGTCTATTTTCCAACGGTTCTGGGTCAGAATAAACATTTTCACGAACATCGCGCCTGCCACTGCACCGACGAACAATGCACCAATCGGGTGCATCAGGTCAGAACCCGCGCACACGGCAACCAGTCCGGCCAGCGGGCCGTTGTACGCGAAGCCAGGGTCGTTCTTGCCCATCCACAATGCGGCAAGTGTGCCGCCCACCATTGCCATCAATGAATTGACCGCGACCAATCCGCTGATGCCGCTGATGGTTTGTGCCGACATCACATTGAAGCCGAACCAGCCGACGGTCAGTATCCATGCGCCTAAAGCAAGGAACGGGATGCTGGAGGGGGGGTGCGCCGCAATGCGCCCTTCCTTGGTGTATCGTCCTCGCCTTGCGCCCAGCAGCAGCACGGCAGCCAGCGCGATCCAGCCGCCAAATGCATGCACCACCACCGAACCGGCAAAGTCATGAAATTCGGCACCGAAACTGGCCTTGAGCCAGTCTTGCACACCCAAGCGGTGATTCCATGCGATGCCCTCAAAGAAGGGATAAACGAAACCAACCAGCATAAAGGTCGCCGCCAGTTGCGGATTGAATCTGGCGCGCTCGGCGATGCCGCCCGAAACGATGGCGGGGATGGCAGCGGCAAAAGTCAGCAAGAAGAAAAACTTGACTAGCTCATAACCACTTTTCTGTGCGAGTTGATCTGCGCCATTAAAGAAATTCACGCCATAAGCGATGACATAACCGATAAAAAAGTAGGCGATCGTGGATATAGCGAAGTCGGCGAGGATTTTGACCAGCGCATTAACTTGATTCTTCTTGCGCACTGTGCCGAGCTCCAGAAAAGCAAAGCCCGCGTGCATCGCCAGCACCATAATCGCGCCAAGCAAAATAAATAACACGTCATTACTGGTTTGCATATCTGCCATAGTGTTTCCCAAACGGTGAGTATTTTATAAACCAAAGATAAAGCAAAAAACGTGCCAAATTGACAAGCAATTGATTTATTTGAGATATGTAACCAGCCCCAGTTTGAGACAAAATAAAAAATCACCAAATTGGTGCGGATTACAGAAGCGGGAAACTATTTTGCACCAATATGATGCATATCAGACCTGCCATTCCTTGAGATATTTTTCCAGCCAAAACAGACCGACGATAGTCTTGCTTTCATTGATCTTGCCCTGCTGTATCCATGCTATACCCTCGTCCAGCGACAGCTCGAACACTTCCAGGAACTCGCCTTCGTCAAGATTACGCTGCTGTTTGGTCAGTCCGCGCGCCAGATAGTATTCTATGCGCTCGTCGGCATAGCCTATGCACGGCCAGGTGGTGGTGAGATGTATCCATTCATTCGCCACATAACCGGTTTCCTCCAGTAATTCGCGCTGTCCGGTCAGTAAACTATCCTCACCGTGATCAATTTTTCCGGCGGGAATCTCCAGAAACTCGCGTTGTGCCGGATAACGATATTGTCGTTCCATGATCAGATTACCGTTATCCAGCATAGCCAGCACGGCGACTGCCCCGGGGTGAACAATGTATTCGCGGCTGGCCTCTGCACCATCCGGCAAACGCACTCTGTCCCGACGCACTTTCATAAAGCTGCCTTGGTACATGACCGCCCCGTCTATCAGGGTTTCCTGCAAATCCATACCGTCTTTCATTAAACTTTTATCCCAGTCAAGGAAATTTCAAAATTGTGCGCATCAAGATGCGTCAAACTGCCAATTGATCGTGCCGGAATTTTCTGAAAAAATTCTCATTTTGCCTGCATCCATCCTGAGCAATGTCTCTCTTATCTGAGCCGGTTGCATTGCGGCAAGCCCCGCTACTCCGCTGACCGAACACATGGTGCGCACACTGGTCTGTCCAACAATGTGATCTATCACGCAACTGACCCCCTCGGTGGCCACTATCCGCTCATGAACTGCAACCTTCAGCTCATCTTCGGCTTGTTTGACGGTGGTTTCGAGTACTTCCAGCGCAGGCAGCAGCTTGGCGGATTGCGCAAAAGGTTGGGCATGTTTCTCGACGAGCTTTCGCCAATTTACAGCCTGATCGGGAGTGATTTTGATCGTACCGCTCTTGATTCGTTCTGCAAGAACCAGAAATTTGGCGAATTCGCTATCTGACTTGAGCAGATCCAACTGCTGCGTTTTATCGCCAATTTGGCTGCGTGCCTCGGCGATGTCATTTTGTAACTTGCTGATAAGCTGATCGAAGCGCGACAGGTCGGGAATCAGCAAAGTGACCAGATTTTCATTACCCCTGTGTTCATCCGAAGTATGGATATGAATTTTTTTGGCCACGA